>DASWMA010000758.1:0-2440 GCA_036399995.1 Longimicrobium sp.
CCTGGAGCGCGGCGCGGAGCTGATCGTGGCCATGCTGGCCGTGCTCAAGGCCGGCGGGGCGTACGTCCCGCTCGACCCCGGGTACCCGGCCGAGCGGCTGCGCTTCATGCTGGAAGACAGCGCGGCGGCCGTGCTGCTGGCCCGGCGCGACCCGGAGCTCGACCTGGAGGCGAAGCTGCCGCTCGGCGGGGTCCACGCGGTGTGGCTCGACGAGGCGGCCGACGCCATCTCGCGCGAGCCGGACGCGAACCCCGGCGTGGAGATGGCGCCGGAGCGGCTCTGCTACGTGGTGTACACCAGCGGGAGCACGGGGCGGCCGAAGGGCGTGGCCGCGGAGCACCACGAGGTGGTGCACCTGGTGTGCGGCACCGACTACGTGTCGTTCGGCCCGGGCGACCGGGTGGCGCAGGCGTCGAACGCCAGCTTCGACGCGCTCACCTTCGAGGCGTGGGGCGCGCTGCTGGGCGGCGCCACGCTGGTGGGGATCCCCAAGGACGTGCTGCTCACCCCGGCCGCCTTCCGCCAGGTGCTGCGCGACGAGCGCATCACCACGCTGTACCAGACCACCGCGCTGCTGAACCTGCTGTCGCGCGAGGAGCCCGACATCTTCTCCACGCTGCGCGAGGTGCTCTTCGGCGGCCAGGCGGTGGAGGCCGAGAGCGTGCGCCGCGTGCTGAAGGGCGGGAAGCCCCAGCGGCTGATCCACGTCTACGGCCCCACCGAGGTGATGGCCTGGTGCAGCTGGGAGGACGTTCACGAGGTGCCCGAGGGCGCGCTGACGGTGCCGGTCGGCCGGCCGATCGCGCGGATGCGGATGTACGTGCTCGACCGGCGGCTGGAGCCGGTGCCGGTGGGCGCGGCGGGCGAGATCTACGTCGGCGGCGTGGGCGTGGCGCGCGGGTACCTCGACCGGCCGGAGCTGACGGCGGATCGCTTCGTGGCCGACCCGTTCGGGGATGAGCCCGGCGCGCGGCTCTACCGCACCGGCGACCTGGGGCGGTGGAAGGCCGACGGCACGCTGGAGTTCGTGGGGCGCACCGACGAGCAGGTGAAGATCCGGGGCTTCCGGATCGAGCTGGGCGAGATCGAGGCGCGGCTCGCCGAGCACCCGGGGGTGAACGAGGCCGTCGTCATCGCCCGCGAAGACGTGCCGGGCGAGAAGCGGCTGGTGGCGTACTGGACGCCCGCCGAGGGCGGCGTGCCGGCGGAGGGCGAGGCGCTCAGGTCCTCCCTCTCCGTGGCGCTCCCGGAGTACATGGTGCCGGCGGCGTACGTGCGGCTGGACGCGCTTCCGCTGACCCCCACGGGCAAGCTGGACCGCCGGGCGCTCCCCTCGCCGGAGGGAGACGCCTACGCGCGGCGCGGCTACGAGGCGCCGGTGGGCGAGACCGAGCAGGCGCTGGCGGAGATGTGGGCGGAGCTGCTGGGGATGGAGCGGATCGGCCGCCACGACGACTTCTTCCTGCTGGGCGGCCACTCGCTCCTGGCCACCCGGCTGGCGCTGCGGATCCAGCGGGGGCTGGACGTGGACGTCACGCTCCGCGACGTGTTCGAGAAGCCGGTGCTCTCCACGCTGGCCCAGCACCTCGTCTACGCGCAGCTGGCCCAGTTCGACCCCGAGGAGCTCGCGCTCCTCGACGATGCCACCGTGGGGTGACCCCCCGCGGCGCGGCGGCGGGGTCCGGACGCCCCGCCTCGCCGCGTCCGTCACGGGAACCCGGGCGACCGCGACGTGCGGGTGGACACCGCGTTCCACCCGTGCATGGCCGCCTGCCCCCGAAGAGCCGAGGCGCGCCGGGGAGGCGATCTTCGACTCGGGCGGTCACGGCGGGGCTGTCCGGCGCCACGCGGGTGATCACCAGGACGCCGCCCCGCGTGGCGGTGCCGGCCCGGGCGCCTCGCCGGGGATCGCGGCGCGCGAGGGGGACGCACCCCCGCGAGGCTCTGCGGACGGGCGGGTGCGGGCGTGGTGGAGGAGTCGCCGGAACCCGGGGAGGGGGCGTCGTCCCCGCCCGGGGACGACGGCGGCCGCCGCCTCCGGCTGGATCGTTTCTCCGCATCCGGCGCGAAACTTATGTTTCGGGTCCGCGGAAGAATCCCCGCGGCCGCCGCGGGGCACCGGATGGCCGTAACTCGTGTGGCGCGGGTGACTTGTCGAAAAAGAAGAACGGGGTGATATTCTGACGTAAAGAGGAGCCGTCTCGCGCGCGTGCGCAGGGTCGCGCAAAGGGCCCGGCGCAGCTCCGCAGACGCCTCGTCCGCACGCAGACCCCACGGGCGGGGACGATGCTGGACCCGGCGGATGCGTCGACGTTCTGCGCAGAGCGGAAACGATGTCATCCTGATGCCGGCCCAGACCGGCCCGGCGGACGAACGACAGGTTGCCGGTCGAAGGATCGGCTTCCGCCGCCGCGCCGAATCGGACATAGCGCCGAGCGTT
>DASWMA010000759.1:0-3716 GCA_036399995.1 Longimicrobium sp.
GCCGCCACCGCCGGCCGCCTGCAGGCGGCGATGCGCGACGTGGTGCGCCGCGGCACCGCCCGCGGCGCCGACACCGTGCTGGCCGCGTCGCCCTGGCGGCTGGGCGGCAAGACTGGCACCGTCCCCGGCGCGGAGCCCGAGGCCGACGGGTGGTTCGCCGGGCTGGCGTTCGACGCGAGCGGCAAGGCGCGCTACGCCGTGGTGGTGCGCCTCCCCGGCGGCGGCCCCGGCGGCGGCGAGCCCGCCCGCATCGCCGCCCGCATCGTGCGGATGCTGCCGGAGGCGGGCCGCACGGCGCAGACGGCCGCGAGCCCGGCTCCGGGCGCATCGCCATCGTCCTGAGCGCGACCACGCTCGGCGAAGGCGGCAACGGACGGCCGCGGCGCGAAGGATCGCGCCGCGGCCGGCTTTTCGTATCGACGCAACCTTCCCGGCCCAATCGGCGTCAGCCGGCAACGAACACCGAATCCGGAGGGCGGGCGGCGGTTCATTCCAGATCCTGAAAAAGATTGGTTTCACACGGAGTTAACGGAGTCAACGGAGAACTTGATTTCCTTTGACTCCGCTGACTCCGTGTGAAACAAGTGCAGTTTGGTTTTCAACCACTCTTATTCGGATTTGGTATGAGGATGAGATACCGGTTTGCCGCGCTACACCATCGGCGGTACTCTTACCTGATGAGACCTCTTCGGTATTCCATCAACGTCACGCTGGACGGGTGCTGCGACCATCGCGCAATGCCCGCGGACGAGGAACTGCATCGCCACGCGGTGGAAAACCTCGAGCGGGCCGACGCTCTCCTCTTCGGCCGGGTGACGTACGAGATGATGGAGGCAGCGTTCCGGCCGCCGGCGCAGTCGGAAGCGGGGCCTGAAACGATGGGGCCCTTCGCCCGCACGATCGACGCGGCGAAGAAGTACGTCGTGTCGAGCACCCTGGACCGGGTCGACTGGAACGCCGAGCTCGTGCGCGGGGATCTGGAGACGGCGGTTCGGCAACTCAAGAGCGAGCCGGGCAAGGGCCTGTTCGTGGGGGGCGTGACGCTCCCGCAGGCCCTGGCGGAGCTGGGGTTGATCGACGAGTACGAGTTCATCGTGCACCCCAGGCTGGCGGGCCATGGTCGTACGCTGTTCGCGGGGCTGTCGAAGCACGTCGACCTGAAGCTGGTGAGCCGGCTGGAGCTCGCCTCGGGGGCGGTGGCCATGCGGTACGAGCCCAGACGCTCTCCATCGGGCTGACACGCCGTCGCGACGATGTCCATCGAAACCGCTGAGGTCACACGGAGACGCGGAGTAGAACGGAGGAAACGGAGGAACTACGACGAAGTTCTCTCTTTCCTCCGTTCTACTCCGTTCCTCCGTGTGACGCTGTTGGAGTAAGGGTTTCGCCGGACTCGGCATGATCCTGTGGAGCTCCACCCCGCTGAACACCCGGAATGGCCGAGATGCACGATGGTGAATCTCGCACCCGAACCCGCCGAAGAAATCGCGAGCGTCCCATGACCAGGCCTATCCTTCTCGCCGCGCTCTGCGCATCCGCCGTCTTGATGCCATCCGCGGCGGCGGCACAGGGAGCCGGCGCCGCCGGCACGAGCGCGTCCACGGCGTTCGCCAACCCGCGGCGCGTGGAGCAGCTCAGCGCCGCGTTTCCCGAGATCGACCGGCTGATGCGCGACTTCGCCCAGCGCTCGCGGGTGCCGGGGATCGCGTACGGGATCGTGGTGGACGGGCGGGTGGCGCACGTGGGGACGGCCGGCTTCCGAGAGCTGTCGTCGCGCGCGCCGGTGGACACGGGGACGGTCTTCCGCATCGCCTCGATGAGCAAGAGCTTCGCGGCGGCGGCCATCCTCCAGCTGCGCGACGAGGGGCGGCTCTCGCTCGACGACCCGGCCGAGCGCTACGTGCCGGAGCTGGCAGGGCTGCGCTACCCCACCCGCGACGCGCCGAAGATCACCATCCGCCACCTGCTGTCGCACTCCGCCGGCTTCCCCGAAGACAACCCCTGGGGCGACCAGCAGCTCGCCGCCACCGACAGCGAGATGAGCGCGATGATGCGCGCCGGCATCCCCTTCTCCACCGCCCCGGGCACGCGCTACGAGTACTCCAACTTCGGCTTCGCCATCCTGGGCCGCATCGTGGCCAACGTGTCGGGGATGCCGTACTCGCGCTACCTCACCGAACGCGTGCTGCGGCCGCTGGGAATGCACTCCACCACGCTGGAGGTGTCGGCGGTGCCGCCGGAGCGGCTGGCGCACGGCTACCGCCTGCGCGACGGCGAGTGGATCGAAGAGAAGCAGCTCCCCGACGGCGCCTTCGGGCCCATGGGTGGGATGCTCACCTCCGTCAGCGACCTGGGCCGCTGGGTGGGGCTGATGCTGGCCGCGTGGCCGCCGCGCGACGAAGAGGAGCGCGGGCCGCTGCGCCGCGCGTCGCTTCGCGAGATGCAGCAGGTGGCGCGCTACGGCGGTGCCACCGTGGTTCGCGACACGTCGGCCGGCGCCATCTTGCTGAACGCGGGCGGCTACGGCTACGGGCTGGGGATCCGGCAGACGTGCCTGTTCCGCACCCTGGTGTCGCACAGCGGCGGCCTCCCCGGCTTCGGCTCGCTGATGCGCTGGCTCCCGGAGCACGGGGTGGGGATCGTGGCGATGGGCAACCTCACCTACACCGGCTGGAACGGCGTGACCGACCGGGCGCTGGAGGCCCTTGCCCGCACCGGCGCACTGGAGCCGCGCGCTCCGCAGCCCGCGCCGGTGCTGCTGCAGCGCCAAGAACAGGTGTCGCGGCTGGTCGCGCGCTGGGACGACACGCTCGCCGACAGCCTGGCGGCCATGAACCTGTACCTCGACGAGCCGAAGGAGCGCCGGCGCGCCGCCATCGAGCGCCTCGTCTCACGCGCGGGTGGCGAATGCCGCAGCGAAGGGCCGCTCCAGGCCGAGAACGCGCTCCGCGGCGGGTGGCGCATGCGTTGCCGCGACGCCGACCTGGCCGTCTTCATCACCCTGGCCCCCACCGAGCCGGCCAGGGTGCAGTTCCTGGAGGTGACACCCCGCGCCCGCGGCGAACGCATCGCCCCGACCCCGACGTGCCGCTGACCAGACGCGCCATGGTGGTGCGCCTCTCCTGTGGCGGCGAGCCCGGGGCCCGCGCGGTGCAGACAGTTGCGTCGTGACCTGGGCCAGCGGCGCGGCCCGAGCCATGCTGATCGCCTTGCTTCGGCGTTGATCACGCGTGAGCCACCGAAGGAGAGGAGGCAATCATGGCGGGAGAATCCGGAGGAAAGAAGTCCGGCGGGACGGGAGGCGGTACCGGCAAGACAGGCGGCGGGCAGGGCGGCGGTGGTACGGCTGGCTTGCCCAGCAAGCAATCTGGGCAGAAATCAGGGAAGGGTCGAGACAACGCGACGCCCAAGGGCTCGAAGAAGAAGTAACCGCTGGAATCGCCGATCGCAGCCAGGGGCGTCCTGGCGCGGAACGGCAACGTCACCACCGACGGCAAACAGGAAGCGGGCGCCGGGAGATCATCCCGGCGCCCGCTCTTCGCTATGTACCGCGCGGCCCCGCTACACCTTCTCGACGTGGCTGTTGATGGCGCGCGGCAGCTCGAACATGGTCATCTGATCCTTGCCGAACACCTTCCGCAGCGTGGCATCGGCGTTGATGGTGCGGCGGTTCGTGGCGTCCTGCAGGCCCTTGCTCTTGATGTAGTCCCACACCG
>DASWMA010000760.1:0-5244 GCA_036399995.1 Longimicrobium sp.
CCGTCCGATTTCGTGCCCGATGAACGCGGCCCTGCTCCCGTATCGGAGCAGGGCCGCGTTTCGCCGCGTACCGTTCCGCTACGAAGCCCGCCGCAGCATCTGCCGGTCGCCCAGGCTGGGGAGGAGCAGGCACTCGGCCCACGGGTCGTCGTCGGGGTCCTCGGCCAGCGGGCTCTCCAGCACCTCCAGGAAGGCGTTCACCACCTCGGGGTCGAACTGCGTTCCCGCGCAGCGGCGCACCTCTTCGCGCGCGTGGTCCTCGGTGTAGGCCTCCTTGTAGCTGCGGCGGGTGATCATGGCGCAGTAGGCGTCCACCACCGCCACGATCCGCGCCGCCAGCGGGATCTCGTCGCCCTGCAGCCCGTCGGGGTAGCCGCCGCCGTCGAAGCGCTCGTGGTGGTGCAGCACCACGTCGGCCACCCGCTCCAGCACCGGCACGTTGCGCAGCAGGTCGTGCCCCACGCGCACGTGCGCCCGCATCAGCTCCATCTCTTCGGGAAGGAGCGGCCCGGGCTTGTTCAGCACCCCGTCGCTCACCCCGATCTTCCCCACGTCGTGCAGCAGCGCGCTGTAGCACACCAGCGCCTGCTCGTGGGCCGACAGCCCCAGCTTCTGCGCCACCAGCCGCCCGAAGCGCGACGCCATCTCGCAGTGGCCGTGGGTGTACGGGTCCTTGGCCTCCACCGCGTCGGCCAGGATGCTCACGGTGCTCACGTAGGCCCGCTGCAGCGCCTCTTCCAGCCGGCGGTTCTCCACCGCCACCCCGGCCTGGTGCCCCACGCTCAGCAGCATCGCCACGTCGTCGGGGTCGAAGCCGCCGCCGCCCTGGCGGTCGCCCACGAGCACCACGCCGTCCAGGTCGTGCATCAGCACCACCGGGCTGATCACGCAGTTGCGGAAGCGCTCGGCCTCGCGCTCGGGGGGGGCGATCCCGTCGATCCCGTTCTCGGTGCCGTCGTTGCACACCAGCGGCTCGCTGCGCTCCATCACCCGCCGGCTCAGCGCGTACAGGAACGGCGACGGCTCGGTGCCGGGGTAGCCGTCCACGTCCACCGCCGCCCGCACGCGCAGCCGCCCGCCCGCGCTCTTCGACACGTACAGCCCGCGCGTGGCCCCGGCGATCTGCAGGCACGCCCGCAGCACCATCTCGTACACGTTCCCCCCGAACAGCGCGCGGTGCACCTCCACCAGCGCGTGCCGCAGCGTCTCGGCGCGCTCGTGCTGCCGGTCGAAGGCGCGGCGCACGCCGTCGAGCTCGCGGCGCACCTCCTGGGCGTCGCGCCGCGCGGCCGACGCGTCTTCGCGCGCGGCCTCGGCCTCGGCGCGCCAGTCGGCGGCCTGCTGGCGCGCCGCGGCGGCGTCGCTGCGCGCCATCCCCAGCTCGCCGCGCAGCGCGGCCTCGTGCGCGCGGTAGGCCCCCGACGCGGCATCCAGCAGCGAGAGCACGGGGTCGTCCGCCGGCGGTGCGGCGGCGGTGGCGGTGGGGCGCGGGTGGGTATCCATACGTTCGGCCAGGTGCGAGGAATCCCGACGGCATTATGTCCGGCGGCACAGGCGCACGGCCCGTGCCCAACGTGCGGAGAAGCCGTTTCACCGAAATGTGCAGGCCGATTTCACCAAAAATGTGAAATTCACCACTTCCACTCTGCTGCATTTCGCCCCGGAGGATGACCGGCCGCGAGCGGGATTCGGAATTCTCCTCCCGGAAAACACACCCGTCCGGCGTCCTCCACCCGACGCGTCGGCACCATCTTCAACAACACCCCTTGCAACATCTTAGCTCCTGACGCCCCTCCGCCCGCGACGCCCCGTCAGGCAGAGGCGCGCGGAGCGGCAAATCCGCGCATTCACCAAAGCGGTGCACGTGCCGCGGCACGTGGACCCGTGATTGCCCAAGGGACGGGCAGGTGAAAGCCCCGAGTTCCAACGGTCACGGTTCAGGAGGATCAGGATGAGACGGTGGATCGCCCTTGCGGCGTTCGCGGCGCTTGCCGCGTGCAACGACGCACAACCCCTGGCGCCCGAGCGCGGCGCGCCCACGCTGCGGCGGGTGGCGCTGAACCCCGCCGTGGGCGTGGACCCGGTGCTGGCGGGCGCGCTGGCGCTGGCCAACCCGCTCGACCGGCTGGAGGTGCTGGTCACCTACGACAGCACCGCCAACGGCGACGCCGTCGCCAGCGCGGTGCGCGCCACGGGGGCCAGCATCGTCCGCTTCAAGCACCTGCCCATCGTGGCCGCGCTGGCCACCCCCGCGCAGGTGGTGCAGGCGGCCGACGTCCCCGGCGTGGTGTCGCTCTACTCCAACAAGGAGCTCCGCTACTTCCTGGCCGAGAGCGTCCCCAGCGTGCGCGCCAACCTGGCGCGCGTGGCGGGCTACACGGGGAAGGGGATCGGCGTGGCCATCATGGACAGCGGCGTGGACGGGCTCTACAACCCCGACCTCAAGCACCCCGGCCACCTCGTGCAGAACGTGAAGATGCTGGGGAGCATGAAGGACGTGATGTCGCCCGACACCTCGCCGGTGGCCGCCAGCCTGTTCCTCGAGAACGTCCCCAACACCGACCTCACCGGCGGCCACGGGACGCACGTGGCGGGGATCGTGGGCGCCTCGGGCGCGTCGTCGGGGGGCCGCTACACCGGCGTGGCACCGGGGGCCAGCCTGGTCGGCATCAGCGCCGGCGAGACCATCGTGGTCTTCTGGGCGCTGGCCGGCTTCGACTGGCTGATCGACAACGCGCAGAAGTACAACATCAAGGTGGTCAACCTCTCGTGGGGGATCTCGGGCGGGGTGTTCGACCCGAACGACCCCACCAACGTGGCCACCAGGGAAGTCCACAAGGCGGGCATCGCCGTGGTGTTCGCCGCGGGGAACGACGGGCCGGGGGAGAACACGCTGAACCCGTACAGCGCAGCTCCGTGGGTATACAGCGTGGCCGCAGGGTGCAAGACGGTCTCCCCCGACCCCACCAACTCGGCGTCGCTGTGCGGCGCGGGCACCTCCATGCTCGCCGACTTCTCGTCGCGCGGCATCCGGGGCGACGCGCTGCACCACCCCGACATCACCGCGCCGGGCGCGCTGATCGTGTCCACGCGGGCCAGCACCGGCACGCCCATCAACGTGCTCGACGCGCCCGACGACGCGCTGAGCTGCGCCATCCCGCCCACCTACCTCCCGTACTACACGTGCATGAGCGGCACCAGCATGGCCGCGCCGCACGTGGCCGGCACCATCGCGCTGATGCAGGAGGCCGCGCGCGGGAAGCTGACGCCCGACCAGGTCTACCGCACGCTCAGCCGCACCGCGCGGCGGATGACCAACTACGGCGAGTGGGAGGCGGGCGCCGGCTACCTCGACGCCTACGCGGCGGTGATGGCGGTGCGGCGGTAAACGCAGGCGACGGAGATCTGTCCCGTCCACCGGCACGACGCCGGCTGGGGGGGCGGGGAAGAGACGAAGACAGGACGGAGTTGATCACCCACCGGCCGCCGCATGGGGCGGCGGCCGACCCCGGACGCACGACCGAGAGGACGAACGACCCATGAAGCGCACCCTGCTGATCCCCCTGCTGGCGGTGGCCGCGGCCGCCTGCCACGACGTGGCGCCCACCGCGCCCGCCGCCCCCCGGGCGCCCGCCGCCACCCTCACCAGCGTGGCCGGCGTGCGGATCGACCCGCAGCTCAGCTCGGCGCTGGCCGTGGCCGCGCCCGCGCAGAAGCTGGTGGTGATCGTCAACTACGACCCGGCGCGCACCACCACCGCCACCATCGCCCGCCAGGCCGGCCGCCTGGGCGCCGGGGTGATGACCTTCCGCAACCTGTCGATGATGGTGGCGCTCGCCACGCCGCAGCAGATCCAGTCCATCGCCGGGCTGGGCGGGGTGGAAAGCGTGTACGCCAACCGCACCAACCCGCTCCTCCTGCGCGAGGGGACCCAGTCGCTCCGCGCCGACCAGGTGTGGGCCGGCGGCTACAGCGGCAAGGGCGTGGGCATCGGCATCATCGACAGCGGCATCAACGGGCTCAACACCGACGTGGGCTACCCCACCAAGACGGTGAAGAACCTGAAGTTCACGCTGAACTTCGCCTACCTGACCGAAGACACCACCACGCTCCCCCGCCCGGGCGGCGAGCTGTTCGTGGACAACCTGGCCAACACCGACAATACCGGCGGGCACGGCACGCACGTGGCCGGCATCGCGGGCGGCAACGGCGGCACCAGCTTCGGCGCGTACCGCGGCGTGGCGCCGGGCGCCAACCTGATCGGCCTGAGCGCGGGCGAGGGGCTGCACGTGGTGTACGCCTCGGTGCTGCAGGCGGTGGACTGGATGATCGACAACCGCGTCCGCTACAACATCAAGGTGGTCAACAACTCGTGGGGCGGGATGGGCGAGTTCGACCCCACCGACCCGATCGAGGAGGCGTTCAAGACCGTGCACGACGCCGGGATCGCCGTGATCTTCGCCGCGGGCAACGATGGGCCGGCCGAGAACACCATGAACGTGCACAGCATCGCGCCGTGGGCCATCAGCGTGGCCGCCGGGTGCAAGCTGTTCGTCCTCGACCCCACCAACTCGGCCTCGCAGTGCCAGGACGCCAACGGCCGCTCGCCGGTGCTGGCGGGCTTCTCGTCGCGCGGCATCCCGGGCGACCCCATGCAGCACCCCGACGTGACCGCGCCGGGCGTGCGGATGGTGTCGGCGCGGTCGTACACCGGCGTGGTGGCGCCGCTGGGGATCACCAGCGACCTGAACGCCTGCAACATCGGCTTCCAGAACCTCGACGACTTCACCTGCATGTCGGGCACGTCGATGGCCGCCCCCGCGGTGGCCGGCGTGGTGGCGCTGATGCAGGAGGCCGCGGGCGGCAACCTCACCCCCGCGCAGGTCGAGTCGCTGCTGAAGAGCACCGCGCGCCCGCAGGCGGGCTACGCCGAGTGGGAGCAGGGCTCCGGCTACGTGGACGCCTACGCCGCGGTGCAGGCGGCGAAGGCCTACCGGTGAGTGGAGCGATGAAGGAAAAGGCCGCGCCGCCGCAAACCTGACCGGAACTCGGGCCGGCGGCAGGCCTCAGGGCGAGGTCGGGGTAAGGTTCCCTCCCCGGCCTCGTCCGCTTTTTGTTGGCTCTGGTGAGGATTCGGGTCGGATGAACGGCAGGTCGTGGGCGTGTTCGGCGCTGGGGCGCCGAAACCGGGCTGCGCGCGCCGTAGGGCACGATACCGCCGTGCCCAACGGCGCCGGGCCACCG
>DASWMA010000761.1:0-4536 GCA_036399995.1 Longimicrobium sp.
TGGAGTGCTTCCGCACGCGGCGCGTGCGCGGGCTCGACTCGCCGTCGATGCCGCGCAAGGAGATCGAGGAGCGGATCGACCGGCTGATCCGCTTCAGCGGCGAGGGCGAGGCCAACGCGCTGCGCGACCGGGTCCGGGCCATCGCCGGGGACCTGGAAGCGAGCGAGGTCGGCGCCGAGCTGGAGGCGGTGATCGGCACGCTGCTGGGAACGCGCATCGCGGAGCTCGATTCCCACACCGCGCGGGCACGCGCGATCGGCGAGCCGTACGACTCGGGGCGGCTGGAGCTGTTCAACACGCTGCTGGCCGCGCTCCTGGCGTGGGAGCCGCGGCACCGGCCCGACTACGTGGGCGAAGGGCCGGCGTTCGACAACCTGGCGTTCGTGGACGCCTACTTCTCCAACTTCATCGAAGGGACCGAGTTCGAGGTGCAGGAGGCGGTGGCGATCGTGTTCGAGCACCGCATCCCGCGCGCGCGGCCCCAGGACGCGCACGACATCGTCGGCACCTACCGCCTCGTCTCCAATCCCCGCGAGATCGGGCGCTGCGCGCTGGTGCCGGGCTCCACCTTCGAGGGCTTCGTGGGCACGCTGCAGCGCCACCACGCGGTGCTGATGGGCGGCCGCCCCGACAAGCGGCCGGGCGAGTTCAAGACCGAGGTGAACCGCGCCGGGCTCACCGTGTTCGTGGAGCCCGGGCTGGTGCGCGGCACGCTCAAGCAGGGGTTCGACATGATGCGCGGCGTGCCCAGCCCGTTCCGCCGCGCGGTGCTGATGATGTTCATCCTGAGCGAAGTGCACCCGTTCGACGACGGGAACGGCCGCCTGGCGCGGGTGATGATGAACGCCGAGCTGGTCTCGGGCGGGCAGCGGCGCATCCTGATCCCCACCAGCTACCGGGAAGACTACCTGCTGGCGCTGCGCGCGCTCTCGCGCCAGCGCGAGCCCGGGCCGCTGCTGCGGATGCTCGACTACGCGCAGGCCTTCTCCGCCGCCATCGACTTCACCGACCTGCAGGCGGCGCTGGAGGTGCTGCGCCGCAGCAACGCCTTCGAGCGCGACACCGACGCGCGGCTGCGGATGCCGGTGTAGCGGGGTCGAAGGAGCGGACGAATCCCCGCCCCTTCGCCGCCGTCGTCCGCCGGCCGGCTGATACGTATGATCAGCCGCCGGCCTGCCCGGCGTGGCCGCGGGGCGGGAGCGGGAGGCGGCGCCCGGCGAGCGGGCCGGAAACGGCTTCACGCTTGCTTGACCGGCCATGGGGTGCCCGCTATGTTGACACGCTCACACCCAGACCGGGGTCCCCTTCAGTCCGGCAATGCTCCTGACCGACACCGAAGACGTTTCCGCGGGGGCGGCCTTCCCCGAGGCCGCGGAGCCCGAACGGATGGTCCTCTTCGTGGTCGGCGAGCACCGTTTCGCGGTGCCCGTCGCGCGCATCCGCGAGATCATCCCCGCGCGGCCGTACACGCCGCTGCCCGGCAGCGCCGAGCACGTGTGCGGGCTGATCAACCTGCGCGGGCGGATCGTGACCGTGGTGGACCTGGGCGCCCGCCTCTCCCTTCCCCCCGCCTCGCGCATTCCCGAGCACAGCATCGTGATCGTGGAGCACCGCGGAAAGCTGGTGGGGCTGGCGGTGGAAGAGGTGTCGCGCATCGTGAGCGTGGACCCCGGAACCCTGGCCGAGAGCGCCGACGTGCTGCGCTCGCTGCGAATCGACCGCGCGTACCTGCGCGGCGTCGGCGAAGTGGACGACGAGATCTTCGTCGCCGTGGACCCCGACGAGATCTTCGACCCCATCCTGGCGTAGGGGACCTGACCCCCGCGCACGCGAAGACGGAGGCTTGATGAGTCAAACCGTGTTGATCTGCGATGACGCCATCTTCATGCGCACCATGATCGGCGACATCCTTACGCAGGCAGGCTTCCAGATCGTGGCCGAGGCCGAGACGGGCGTGCAGGCGGTGGAGAAGTACCGCCAGTTCAAGCCCGACCTGGTGACGATGGACATCGTGATGCCGGACATGGGCGGGATCGACGCCGTTCGCGAGATCATCAAGGAAGACCCCAGCGCCAAGATCCTGATGTGCAGCGCCATGGGCCAGCAGGCGCTGGTGATCGAGGCGATCCAGGCGGGCGCGCGCGACTTCGTGGTGAAGCCGTTCCAGCCCAGCCGGGTGCTGGAGGCGGTGCAGCGGGTGCTGGGGTAAACGGCGAGTGCGAGAGTGCGAAGTGCGAGAGTGCGAAAGTGACCGCGCGCCTCGCCCGGCGCGCATCCGCTGAGCCCGGATCCAGCACGCACCACCGGACCCGTCCAGCGCACCTCGCCGTCGACTCTCGTACCTTCGCACTTTCGCACTTTCGCACCCCGTAAAGATGGAACTCTCGCAGTACGGGGAGCTCTTCCTCTCCGAGTCGCGCGAGCACGTCTCGACGATCAACCACCTGCTGCTGACGCTGGAGAGCGATCCCGGCTCGCGGCAGGTGGTGGAGGGGGTATTCCGCGCCGTCCACACCATCAAGGGGATGAGCGCCACCATGGGCTACCGCTCGGTGGCGGACCTCTCCCACGAGATGGAGAACCTGCTGGACCGCATCCGGCACGGGAAGGCGCAGGCATCGCCGGAGACGATCGACCTCCTGTTCGCCGGCTGCGACGCGCTGGAGCGGGCGATCGAGCTGGCGGTGGAGGAGAGCGGCGAGGAGCCGCGGCTGGAGGGGCTGATCGGCCGGCTGCGCGAGGCCGCCGGCGACGACGTCACCTTCGACATCTTCGCCCCGCAGATCGACCTGGGGGGTGCGCTCGAGGCGGGCCCCGTCGTCGAGCTCGACGCGCCCGAGGGTGCGGTGCGGGTGCGCGTGGCCGTGGCCAAGGAGGCGCTGCTCCCCGGGGTGCGCGCCTTCATGGCGCTCAAGCGCGCGCGCGAGCTGGGCGAGGTGAGCGGGCTGGAGCCGGCCGAGGCCACGCTCAACGAGCCCGAGTTCACCGGCACGCTCCGCTTCGTGCTGCGCAGCGACGCGCCGGCCGCCGACGTGCGCGCGGCGCTGCTGGGCGTGGGCGAGATCGGCGAGGTGGAGGTCACCGAGCACCGCCCCGACGACGCCGAGCGCCCCGCCGAGCCGTCGGCCGAGGCGCAGGGCGACGGCGGGCAGGCGGCGGTGGGCGCGGCGGGGCGCGCGCGGCACATCCGCGTGGACCTGCGCCGGCTCGACGCGCTGATGAACCAGGTGGGCGAGCTGGTGATCGTGCGCGACCGGATGCGCCGGCTGGTGACGCACGAGACCCCCGACCTGGCCGAGACGGTCGACCAGGCCAGCCGCCTGATCGGCGAGCTGCAGGACGAGATCATGCGCGCGCGCCTGGCGCCGGTGAGCCAGGTGTTCGACCGCTTCCCCCGCCTGGTGCGCGATGCCGCGCGCACGCTGGGGAAGAAGGTCGACTTCGTGATCGAGGGGAAGGAGATCGAGCTGGACCGTTCGATGCTCGACGAGATCGGCGACCCGCTGGTCCACCTCCTCCGCAACTCGCTCGACCACGGGATCGAGGCGCCGGCCGAGCGGCGCGCGCACGGCAAGCCCGAGACGGGCACCCTGCGCCTGTCGGCCAGCCGCGAGCGCAGCCGCATCATCATCCGCGTGGAAGACGACGGCCGCGGCGTGCAGCGCGACCGGGTGCTCGCCCGGGCGGTGCAGAACGGCCTGGTGGGGCGCGACGAGGCGGCGGGCATGCCCGACGACGAGGTGTACCGCCTGCTCACCCGCCCCGGCTTCAGCACCGCCGAGACGGTGACCGACGTGTCGGGGCGCGGCGTGGGGCTCGACGTGGTGGCCACGCGCGTGCGCGCGCTGGGCGGGATGCTGGAGATCTTCAGCGATCTGGGGCAGGGCACGTCGATGACGCTGCAGCTCCCGCAGACGCTGGCCATCGTCCGCGCCCTCCTGGTGCGCCAGAGCGGCGAGACCTACGCGCTGCCGCTGACCCACGTGGGCGAGACGGTGCACCTGCTGGCCGAAGAGATCGGGACCGTGAAGGGCCGCACGGTGGCGTTCCTGCGCGACGAGGTGATCCCGCTGCTGGCGCTGCGCCAGATCCTGCGCACCAACGGCACCCGCCCCGACACGCCCAAGCGGCACGCGGTGATCCTGGAGGTGGGGGAGCAGCGCATCGGCCTGGAGGTGGACGCGCTGCTGGGGCAGCAGGAGATCGTGGTGAAGCAGTTCGACGCCACCGCCGACACCCTGCGCCTGTTCAGCGGCGCCACCATCCTGAGCGACGGCCGCCCGGCGCTGATCCTGGATGCCGGGAGCGTGCTGGCCGCCGCGGCGGCGGCGTAGGGGCGTTTCCCGCGGGCACCGCGCCCTCTCCGGCCGGCTGGGGCCGTCCACCTCTCCCGTACCGGGAAAGGTTGGTGGGCACGCTTCCCGGCGCCGCGGAGATTCGGCTCGCGTGGATGTCCGCAGGACGTCAGGTGGCGCGGGTGCCCCCCTCTCCCGGTACGGGAGAGGGCGAGCGCTCTCAGGCGCGGGGAGAGGGCGC
>DASWMA010000762.1:0-3077 GCA_036399995.1 Longimicrobium sp.
GCCTCCCCCACAGCGGCCGGGCGCGCCGCCTTTTCCCCGTGCTGTGCGGTTCCGTGCACCTCGACCGCGTCTGCCGCGGAGCCTGTAATCCGCGAAGGCGGGCTTCGTGTAGTCGTTGCAGCGATTTCAATCGCCCCTCCAATCGGTCCGGCGCGCTTGCCCCGGCGCCGCCGCCGCCCGAACTTCCCCCATCAGCAATCCGAATCCGATGAAAGGCAGCGGAATGGCGGAGTACGAGGTGACACGCGTCACGGCGGTCCCACAGGGCGAGGCGCGCGGCTTCACGGTGGGCGGCGAAGAGATCGTGCTGTGCAACGTGGACGGCGAGATCTACGCGCTGCAGGGCATCTGCACGCACGAAGAGCTGCCGCTGGACGGCGGCGAGGTGGAAGACGGCAGGCTCACCTGCGAGTGGCACGGCGCCACCTTCGACATCCGGACGGGCGCCGTGTGCTCGCCCCCGGCCAGCATCCCCCTGCGCGGCTTCGACACCCGCGTGGACGCCGAGGGCCGGATCTTCGTTTCGATCGGCTGAAAAGCGACGGAAGGTTCGGGCGTGTTGCGCGCTGGGGGGCGCAACCGGGCTGCGCGCGCCGTAGGCAACGATACCGCCGTTGCCAACGGCGCCGGGCCCACGGCGGCCAGCCCTGCTTCCGCGCGGACGGAAACGACGGTGCCGCGGGCCGCCGCGTTCCCGGCCCTCCGGGCGCGCATCCCTCACGCAACTAGTGGAGCTGAGGATACGACGTCCGCGACTCGCCCCGCCGTCTCTCGCGTCCTGGAGTCGTCTACCTCCCCCAGCAGTTTTGGGGGAGGTCGGATTTCGCGGACAGCAGTACCGTCCGCGAAAAGCCGGGTGGGGGCCCGCCCGTTTGACGCTCCGCCGCCCCCGCGATACCTTCTCGCCCGCCCTCGCCGCCTTCCGGACCGCACCGGAGGCGGCGTCGTTTCTTCCCCCGCGAGCCGCGCGCAGTGCCGCCCACCGACCTGAACGGAGCCCGCGTCGCCATCGTGATGATGAGCGCCATCGGTGACGCCGTGCACGTGCTGCCGGTGGTCGTCGCGCTCAAGCGGGCCGCTCCGTCGGTGCACCTCACCTGGCTGCTGCAGCCCGGCCCCGCCTCCCTGGTCCGCGGCCACCCCGCCGTGGACGAGATCGTGACCGTCGACCCCGCGCGCGGCCTGCGCGGGCTGGTGGACGCGGGCCTCGCGCTGCGGCGCGGCCGGGTCGACCTGCTGATCGACCTGCAGGTGGCGTTCAAGGCGGGGATCGTCACCGCGCTGGCCGGCGCGCCGGTGAAGCTGGGCTTCGACCGCGCCCGCGCGCGCGACCTGAACTGGCTCTTCACCAACCGCCGCATCCCCGCGCACCCGCCGCAGCACGTGCAGGACCAGTACTTCGAGTTCCTCGCCCACCTGGGCGTGGATCCCGAGCCGGTGGAGTGGCGCATCGGGCCGTGGCGGCACGAGCGCGCGTGGCAGCAGGGCTTCGTGGCGCAGGTCGGCCAGCCGTACGCCGCCATCAACCTGGCCACCAGCAGCCCGGAGAAGGACTGGCTCCCCGAGCGCTGGGCCGCCGTGGCCGACGCGCTGCACGAGCGCTACGGGCTCCAGTCGGTGCTGGTGGGCGGCCCCTCCGAACGCGAGCGCGAGATGGAGCGGAAGCTCCGCGAGGCAGCGCGCCACCAGCCGGTGTCCGCACTAGGCAGCGGGCTCCGCAACCTGGTCGGCATCCTGGACGCGGCGGAGGTGGTGCTGGCGCTGGACAGCGCGCCGCTGCACGTCGCCGTGGCGCTCGGCCGGCCGGTGGTGAGCCTGGTCGCCGTGTCGGACCCGCGGCGGACGGGGCCGTACCGGCGCTTCCACGACCTGGTGGTGGACGCCTACCACGACCCCGGCGAGCGGCGCCCGGTCTCGATGGAGCGCCGCCGCGGCCGCATGCCCCGCATCACGGTCGAAGACGTGCTGAACAAGGTGGAGCTGTGGGACGCACGGTACAGGAGCCGCTGACGCTGCGGCCCGGCGCGCGCGTCTGCATCGTGCTGCTCACCGCCGTGGGCGACGCTGTGCACGCGCTGCCGGTGCTGAACGCACTCAAGCGCCACGTTCCCGGCGTGCACCTGACCTGGGTGATCCAGCCCGGCCCCGCCGGCCTGGTCCGCGGCCACCCGGCCGTGGACGAGCTGGTGATCTTCGACCGCAAGCGCGGCCTGCGCGGCTTCGTGGACGTGCGCCGCGAGCTGGCGGGGCGCCGCTTCGACCTGGTCATCCTCCTGCAGCCGTACCTGAAGGCGGCGGTGATCGCCGGCTTCGCGCGCGCGCCACTCAAGCTGGGGTACGACCGGGCGCGGGCGCGCGACCTGAGCTGGATAGCCGTGAACCGCCAGCTTCCACCGCATCCCCCGCAACACATCCAGGACCAGTACCTCGAGTTCCTGGCCGCCCTCGGCATCCCCCCGGAGCCGCTGGTGTGGGAGCTGGGGCCCACGCAGGAGGAGAGCGCACGCTACGCCGATCTCCTCCCGCCGCACGACGGCCCGACCGTCGCCTTCGTGGTCGGCACCAGCAAGCCCGAGAAGGAGTGGCCGGCCGAGCGCTACGCGGCGGCGATGGACGCGCTGGCCGAGAGCCACGGCGCGCGCTCCGTGCTGGTCGGCGGCCTCTCGCCGCGCGAGACCGCCGCGGCCGATGCGATCCGGCGCGCGGCCGCGCACCCGCCGCTCGACCTGCGCGAGTGGGACCTGCGCCGCGTAGTCTACCTGCTGAGCCGCGCCGACGTGCTGGTGAGCCCCGACACCGGCCCGCTGCACATCGGCGTGGCGCTCGGCACCCCCACCGTGGGGCTGATGGGCTACACCAACCCCAAGCGCTACGGCCCCTGGCGCCGCTTCGGCGACCTGCTGCTCGACGCGTTCGGAGACCCCGGCGAAGACTACCCGATCGACGCGAAGCACCGCCGGGGACGAATGGAGCGAATCACGGCGCAGCAGGTGATCGAGCGCGTTCGGCTCGCGCTCGAGCGCCATCCTCGCGGCTGATCGAGGCCGCACTCACGTTCGTCGTCCCCACGCTGGCCG
>DASWMA010000763.1:0-16130 GCA_036399995.1 Longimicrobium sp.
GGTCGGGGGCCGCGCCGGCCTCGGGCGCGCGTCGCGCCGCCGGCTCCGCCGCGGGCACCGCCCCGATCACCGCCGCGCGCGTGGTTCCCTCCCGCACCTGCCCTCCGTCAGCCCCGGCGGCGCGCCGAAGCGCCTCCTCCACCTCGAACGCCGCCGCGCGCGTGCCGGTCTCCCGCGCCGCGGCCGCCGTCGGCGCGGCCACTCGCAGGCCGGCCAGGATCTCCGCCGCCGGCCGCAGCCGTCCGGGCGTTCGCGGGAGCGCCGCCGCGTCGCGCGCGTCACCCGCCTCGTTCGCGGCACCCCCGAAGAGGCCGGGTGACGCCGGGCCGCTGTCGCGCGCGCCGCCTGGGGTCGCCGGCCACGGCGGCACTGCACGGCCCGCCGGGGCGGGGAAGGGCGCTGCGCCGCTTTCGGACGCGCTTCCCTCGTTCACCGGCTCGCCCGGCATGTGGAGGAAGGGAAGGGCGATCGGGCCCGGCGTCGTCCCCCCGGGCGCGATGCCGCCGTCGCGGACGACGCTCGCGTCGCTCATCGGCAGACCGGGCCACCTTCGCGGCTTGCGATCGTCCTCGGCCGTACCGCCGTCCACTTCCGCACCGGATGCCTCCGGCTGATCTCCGGCCGGCGGACGATCCCAGGCCCGCAGCCGGATCGGTGGCGACGCAGAGGGCGCGAAGGGTACTGCGTCGGAGGAGGAGGCCGGCACCGGTCGTGGCGTCTCGCGCAACGAGGCGGGGTTCGGGACCGGTGCTCCATCCCCCCTCCGCGGACGCGCCGCCGCATCGCGATCGATCCCTGTCTCGTACGCGGACGTCGGCTCCGGGGACGTGGGCTCCGCGGACGTCGGCTCCGCTTCGGGTGGCAGGTCGAGCCCGTGGGCGCCGGCCAGCATCGCCAGGTCGCCCAGCCCGCGAATCCCCACGCTCGCCGACGGCGGTACGTCCAGCGTGGCCGTCGTGCGCGGCGAGGTGCGTTCCGCCGCACTCTCTCCGGCTTCAAACGCGTCCCGGTGAGCCGAGTCGGCGGAGAAGGGGAGATCCAGACGCCGCGCCTGACCACCTGCGGCGGGCGGCGTGAGCGCCGATCTCGACGCGGGCGCCGGGGGCGCATCCCAACTCCGTGCCTCGCTCGACGCGGAAGCTCCCGCATCGCGGCTCCACGCACGTCCCGCGATCGCCCGATCCGCCGCCGGCGCCAGGTGCGGGCTGGCGCCGACTCCTCCGCTGGGTGGTCCGGACGGGCTGTGCGGCGCCGGTCCGTCCGCACCCGCCGAGCTGCCGCGCACCGTCCGGACGTCTTCCTCCTCCGCCTCCGCGGCGGATCCATCCACCGGCAGGGTGGCGGCGGGCGATCCGGGGAAGCCGCTGGTGAGCGCGGCCTGCACCCGGGTGAGAGCCGCGATCTCGTCGGCGAGCGACCGGACGGCAGTCTCCAGCAGGCCGAGCTCGAACAGCGGCTCGGCGGCGGCCTCGGCGCCGGGGAGCGTCCACTCGCCCAGCAGGCCGTCCATCCACGCGGCCGCCTGGGCGCGCAGCTCCAGCCCCAGCGCGGTCAGGTCGTCAGCCGCCATGCGCGCTCCCCGCCTCGTGCTCCAGCAGCGACAGGTACATCTGCACCTGCGCCATGGTCATCTCCTGCATCTGCTGCGGCGTCCACCCGAAGGCCCGCGCCAGCAGGTAGGCCGAGCGCACCAGCGGCGCCGCGTTCAGCTCGTCGGCCGCTTTTTTTTTTCGCCCAGGCCGCTCACCTCGCGCACGTGCGCCACCAGAAAGCTCACGAGCCCCAGGTGAAGCTGCCGCACCTGCTCCAGCGACAGCTTCGGCGCCACCAGCGCCTCCTTCACCATCAGCAGGGGGATCAGCCCGGGGTCGTTCCTGGCCGCCTTCAGGATCAGCTGGAAGGTGCCGATGCTGAGCGGCCGCAGCTGCACCATGCCGCCCTCGGCCGCGCCGAAGCCGGCCGGCGCGCCGCCGGGGTGCAGCACCTCGGCCGGCACCTCCACCTCGAAGGTGGCGGAGGCGCCGGCGAGCAGGTCGTCGGGCGAAAGCGCTTGGAGCTCGGCGGGCATGCGTGTGCGTCAGGCGTGAAGAAAAAGCAGGCTGTCCCCTGTCCCCTGTCCCCTGTCCCCTGTCCCCTGTCCCCTGAACGGATCAGGCGGTCGGCTCTTCGCTGGCCACGCGCAGCGCCCGGAAGGTCACCGCCTCCATCACGAAGTCGTCTTCGGGGAGCGAGAAGCTCCACGAGTCGAACTTGACGCCGAACAGCACCACCTTGCTCCCGCCGCCGGGCATGGCGGGGTTGGCCAGCGAGATCACCATGTTGAACGACGGCTGCGCGATGGCGCCCACCGGCGGCGGGCTGGTGGCGCCGTCGCCCAGCAGCAGCCGCAGCAGCGCGCCGTTCACGTGCGCGCGCTCGGCGAAGCCGGTGATGTTCACGTTCCCCGGGCGCAGCTCGGTGGCGAAGCGGCGGCCCAGCTCGTGGTAGGGCTTCAGCTCGTTCTGCACCTGCACCCGCACCTGCTGCAGGCGCCCCACCACGCTGGCCAGGTCGTACTCGCCGATCAGCGTGTCGGCCAGCTGTCCCTCTCCCGATTCCTTGTCGTCCACCGCCAGCACCAGGGTGGCGTCGGAGCCGCGAAAGACGTTCGTGTTCGGCATCGTTGGTTGTCCGGTCAGGTTTGAGCGTCGCGGCCGGGCGTCAGCCCAGGTACATGGTCACGAGGATGTAGTCGATGCTGAAGGTGGGCTGCAGCGTCATGTTCACCACGCATTCGCCCGCGATCTCCTGCGCCCGGGTGGCGCTCACCTCCAGCTTGTAGCCGGTCAGCGCCTCGTCCTGCACCATCCGCGTGAGGAAGCCGTCGATGGTGGCCTTCATGGCGCCGCGCACCCGGTCGTTGTTCAGCTTGCCGATGTACGGGTTGCACGCCGAGCGCACGCCGTACAGCGCGAAGTCCACGATCCGGCGGGTGGTCACCTGGTGCCAGGCGGGGTTGGTGGAGGTGGTGATCCCCTTCACCACGCGGAAGCCCTCGCGCTTCTCCACCGCCAGCACCCGGTTCTGCACCAGCTTCTCCAGCCGCGGCTGGTTGAAGGCCGTGCTCAGCCCGCCCACGGCCAGCGGCTTGTTGGTGGGCGAGGTCTGCACCGGCAGCGACGAGATCAGCCCCGCCACCGCGGCCGCGGTGTAGGCGCCGGGGAGGTTCACCTCCACGTCGCGGTTGGTGGCCGGGTCGTTCACCCGCGCCTTGATCCCGGGCGCCACGTACACCACGCGGTCGCTGTTCAGCGTGTGCGCGGCGATCTTGTCGGAGTCGTCGGTGCCGTTGCTGCCGATCACCCCCATCCGCTCGCGGCGCATCTCCTTCGTGCGGTTCAGGTGCGCGGTCAGCGTCTCGCCGCCCACGGCCGCGTCCTGGCCCGCGAGAACGACCAGGTTGACGATCTCGTTCTCCAGCGGCTCCAGCGCGCGGGCGTAGTCGGCACTGGCGGCGCCCTCGCCGTTGGCGCCGTTGGCCAGCGGGGAGGCGGCCAGGTCGTCGGGCGCGTCGCCGGCGCGGTCGGCGCGCGCCGACAGGATCGCCGAGTCGCGGTTCACCGCCTCGGCCAGCGCGCCGGCGGTGGCGCCGCGGTGCTGCTCGCGCTGGGTGCCCAGCGTCACCTCCAGCACCTTGGTCGTGCCGGTGTCGCCCTCGGGCGCGGCCAGCCGCACCGTGATCGCGTTCCCCCACGTTCCCGCCGACCTCGCCGACAGCGTCAGCACGGTGGCGGTTCCCTTCTTCAGCGCCAGCGACGCCGGCGCCACCGGCTTGGGGCCGCCCCTGGCGGCCGCGCGCACGGCGTACACGGTGCTGGCGCCGTTGTTGAACGCCAGCTCCAGCGCGCGGATCAGCGTCAGCTCGCCGCTGGCGCCGCCCTTCCACGGGTCGGCCTCGCCGAAGACGTTGCGCGCCTCGATGAACGACCCCAGCGTCACCACCTGCTCCACGGGGCCGCGCTCGGCGGTGCCCACCATCCCGATGTAGCCGGTGGCGATGCGTCCCGCCGTGATCAGCCCCTCGTCACGGACGGTGATGTAGGTGCCTGGCAGGATGACCTCGGGCATGGCGGTGTTCCTTTCTGGGTGAGCCGGAAGGGGAGCCGGCGCCGCGCCGGCCCGCCGTGCGATAGCGACGGCGGACGTGCGCTGCGGTGGCGCGATCGGGTTGGTTTTGGGACGGGTGTGGTGACGGGGAAACGCAGCCGGGAACCCTCAACCGGTCGGCGCGCGCCGGTGGATCCGGGGCGTGCCATGCATCATTCGATTCCGTCATTCAAACCTGGCCGGAGAGCGCATGTGCTACCGCCCCCGGTTGCAGAAAGGTGTCGGGAGCCGTGCCCCTCGGCAAGGGCCGAATCCGATCCGCAGGCACCCCATCGACTTGCGCCGTTCGCCCGCGCCGCGCCTAGTGTTCTCTCCGTGCGCAGTGGGGCAGGGATGCCACATCTCCCTGAGCTGCAGTCGCTCTGAAGTGGCGTTTTCTAACCGGTCCGTGCTCCGGCGAGAACGGGTCCGACGGTCCGCCCGCCGCGGTGGCCGGCGGGAGGTCCTCTCCTCGCGCGGCCGCGTCGTCTCGTCGCATCCGGCGGGGCAGGATCGGCAATGACGAACGGACGGCAGGCACGGCCGACACTCCGCCGCCGGCCGTACCTCCGTACCCCCGTACCTCGGTACCTCCGTACCCCCCGTACCTCGCACTTCCGCGCCTCCGCCCGCCCCGTGGCCCGATCCTTTCGGTTTCCTGCCGTCACTCGTAGATTCCTGCGGTTTCAGCGGGACCGACACCCAACAAACGATTCGCCCGTACGGGGCTTCTGGGAGCGATGGAACGGTACTTCGACGAGAACCACCTGATGATCCGCGACATGGTGCGCGATTTCGCCCGCAACGAGATCGCGCCGGTGGCCGCGGAGCTGGATCAGACGGGCGAGTTCCCGTGGGAGAACATCGCGAAGATGGGCGAGCTGGGGCTGTTCGGCATCCCCTGGCCCGAAGAGCTGGGCGGCGCCGGGATGGACGGGATCGCCTACATGATCGTGATCCACGAGCTGGCCAAGGTCGACGCCAGCCACGCCATCACCGTGAGCGCCCACACCACGCTGGGCACCTCGCCCATCGTCAACTTCGGCACGCAGGACCAGCGGGAGCGCTACGTTCCCCTCCTGGCCTCGGGCGCGGTGCTGGGCGGCTTCGGGCTCACCGAGCCGGGCGCGGGGAGCGACGCCGGCGGCACGCAGACCACCGCGGTGAAGACCGACGGCGGGTGGGTGCTCAACGGGAGCAAGATCTTCATCACCCACGCCGGCGTGGGCGAGGGGTTCGTCGTGACCGCGCAGACCGAGCGCGAGAAGGGGACCAAGGGGATCACCTCCTTCATCGTCTCCAAGCCCACCACCGATCTGGAGCGTGCCCGCGAGGTGGGCGCCGGCCACGCGCAGGACGGCCAGCTCTGCTACACGAAGGGCGTGCGCGCGGGGAAGAAGGAAGACAAGATGGGGTGGCGCGCCAGCGACACCCGCGAGCTGATCCTGGAAGACGCCTTCGTTCCTGACCACGACGTGCTGGGCGAGGTGGGGCACGGCTTCGTCAACTTCATGAAGACGCTCGACGCCGGCCGCATCGGCATCGGCGCGCTTTCGCTGGGGATCGCCGAGGGTGCGTACGAGCAGGCGCGCGCCTACGCGCTGGAACGGAAGCAGTTCGGCCAGCCGATCGCCGACTTCCAGGGGATCCAGTTCACCCTGGCCGACATGGCCACCGAGATCGAAGCCGCGAAGCACCTGGTGTACCACGCGGCGTGGCTGAAGGAGCAGGGCAGGCCGTACGGGAAGGAAGCCGCCATGGCCAAGCTGTTCGCCAGCGAAACGGCCATGCGGGTGACCACCAAGGCCGTGCAGGTGCACGGCGGCTACGGCTACACCAAGGAATACCCGGTGGAGCGCATGATGCGCGACGCCAAGATCTGCGAGATCGGGGAGGGGACCAGCGAGATCCAGCGCCTGGTGATCGCCCGCAACATCCTCCGCGAGCTCGCCCACTGACCAGAGCCGGCGCGCGCCGTCGCTGCACGGCCGCGCGCGGCCCACAGAGGCAGTCCAGCATGGTTCGATCCATTCAGCGCGGCGCCGCGTGCGCGCCGTGGGGTCGGCCCGCACCCCTGACCGGTCTCGCCCCGTCGCCCGTTGCCCGGGAGGCGGATTGAAGCGCGAGATCCTGATGAACACCACCGCCCGAGAGACCCGCGTCGCCATCCTGGAAGACGACGTGCTGGTCGAGCTCATGGTAGACCGGCCCGACGCGGCCCGGATGGTGGGCGACATCTACAAGGGGCGGGTCGAAGCCGTCCTCCCCGGCATCCAGGCCGCCTTCGTCGACATCGGCACCGAGAAGGCCGCCTTCCTGCACGTCAGCGACGTGGCCGTGGACGACGACGACGAAGACGAGGAGCCCGGCGCGGCGCCGGCCGAAGACGACGACGCCCCCAACGGCAACGGGGGCGGCGGCGGAGGAGGGCGCGGCCGCCGGCCCCTCCCGCCGATCCAGGACATCGTCAAGAAGGGGCAGGAGCTGCTGGTGCAGGTCTCCAAGGAGCCGATCAGCACCAAGGGCCCCCGCGTGACCGCCCACATCTCGCTCCCGGGCCGCTTCGTCGTCTACATGCCCGGCAGCGACCACGTGGGCGTGTCGCGCAAGATCGAAGACCGCGAGGAGCGCGCCCGGCTGCGGGCGATGGCGCGCGAGAGCCTGCCGCCGAAGTCCGGGGGCGTGATCGTGCGCACGGTGGGCGAAGAGCTCACCCGCGAGACCTTCGAGCGCGAGCTGAAGAGCCTGATCGGGCTCTGGAAGCAGATGCAGAAGAAGGCCGCCCGGTCGCGCGCGCCGGCCGTGGTGCACCGCGAGGCCAAGCTGGTCGCGGGGATCATCCGCGACCTGTTCAGCCAGAAGGTCGACTCGCTGATCGTGGACAGCCAGCAGGTGTTCGACGACGTCCGCGTCTACCTGGAGCAGGTCGACCCGTCGCTGATCGAGCGGGTGAAGCTGTACACCGACGCCAGGCCGCTCTTCGACGCCTACGACATCGAGAGCGAGATCCGCGACGCCTTCCAGCGCCGGGTCAACCTCCCCTCGGGCGGCTACATCATCGTGGAGCCCACCGAGGCGCTGGTCTCGATCGACGTGAACACCGGCCGCTACACGGGGAAGAAGGACCCCGAGAAGACGATCCTGAAGACCAACGTGGACGCGGCGCGCGAGATCGCGCGGCAGGTGCGGCTGCGCGACGTGGGCGGGATCATCGTCTGCGACTTCATCGACATGGAGACGAAGGCGAACCGCGAGAAGGTGCTGCAGGAGCTTCGCCAGCACCTCTCGCGCGACCGGGCGCGCACCAAGGCGTTCCAGGTGAGCGAGCTGGGGCTGATCGAGATGACGCGCCAGCGGGTGCGCGCCTCGCTCTACCACTCGCAGACCGAGGGGTGCCCCACCTGCGGCGGAACGGGGCGCATCTTCACCCCCGAGACGGTGATCCGCCGCGTCGAGCGGGCGATCCGCCGCGCCTGGGCCGACGGCAAGGAGAAGAACCTGGTGGTGCGCGTGCACCCCGTGGTCGCGCTCTACGTGCTGGAAGAGGAGCCCGGCTGGCTCAAGGGGATCGAGAAGAGCCTGGGGATGAAGATCGCGCTCCGCGACACGCCGCTCCTGTCGCAGGACGACTTCAAGCTGGTCTCCGCCGTGAACCACCAGGACGTCTCGTCACGGTTCAACCTGGGCTGAGCGTTCAGAATCGGAGGTGGAGCCCCTGTCCGGTCATCTGGACGGGGGCTTCGTCATTCCGCAACGCCCTGATGATCTCACGCAGAGCAGCAGAGCAGCAGAGAAACAGCGGGATGCTCGCAGTTCTCTGCTGCTCTGCTGCTCTGCTGCTCTGCGTGAGGCAATGCTTTTCTGGCGTTCACGCGAATGACAGCGCCAAGTCGCTGCCAGCCTTGCAGTTGCACGCCCGAATGATCGTGCGGAGAAGGTGATGTCGCGCCATTCCGCGGCCGGTTCGGGCCACCGGCGGAACGCGCGGGATCAGTTGACCCGGCAGAAGCCGCGGAGGTCGGGGGGTATCCAGTCTGGGGGCGGGAGGTTAGATTGTTCCCCACGACGCCACCTCTGGAGCCACGGACGGACGCCCGGGAGGTGCCTATCTCGCGTCTACGCTGAATGTTGCGGGGCCTGCCCGGGTTGACTTGCCGGGCAAATCCGGCGATATTCAGCGTCTTGTTTGTTTTTCGGGCAAGTTCCGTCCGCTTCACTGGAGTTCCGGAACCATGTACGCCATCATCCGCATCGGCGGCCACCAGTACCGCGCCGAGCCGGGGAAGACCCTGCGCATCCAGCTGCTCGACAGCGAGCCGGGGCAGACGGTGCAGTTCGACGAGGTCCTTCTCGGCGCCGACGGCGAGACCATCAAGGTCGGCACGCCGGTCCTGGGCGGCGCCTCGGTCTCGGCCGAGGTGGTGCGCCACGGCCGCGGCGAGAAGATCATCATCTTCAAGCACAAGCGCCGGAAGAACTACCGCCGCAAGCAGGGCCACCGGCAGGGGTTCACCGAGGTGCGCGTCAACGACATCAGCCTCGGCTGAGGGAAGGAAAGCGAAATGGCTCACAAAAAGGGCGGCGGTTCTACCCGCAACGGCCGCGACTCGAACGCCCAGCGCCTGGGCGTCAAGAAGTTCGGCGGCGAGCGCGTGCTGGCCGGCAACATCCTGATCCGCCAGCGCGGCACCAAGTTCCACGCCGGCGAGAACGTCCAGCGCGCCAACGACGACACCCTGTTCGCCCTGGTGGACGGCGTGGTGCAGTTCGGCCGCAAGGACAAGAAGCGCAAGAAGGTTTCCGTGCTCCCGTTCGAGGCCCTCGAGGTCGAGACGCAGGCGCCCGAAGCCGAGGCCTCCGCGGACTGACGCGAAGCCTCCAGCGCACCTGAAACGCCGCCCCGGCACCACTGCCGGGGCGGCGTTTCTGTCTTCGCTCCACACCCGAAGATCCGTCGCCGGGCCAGCCTCGCGGATGGATCACGCGGGAGCCACAGGGGCACAGGGAAAACCGCCCCCGTCGTCCTCCGTGTCTCCGTGCCTCCAGCTGCCCTCCTGCGATGCCGGTTTCGACGACGAGCCATCGCGATCTCGTACGGACCAGCAAAGATGTCCCACGCCGGCTCCGCGTGGGATTCCGGTCTTCGCCGCCGGCACCTCCGGCGGCGAGAATCCTGCATCCCTCCCCGCACCAACTGAGACCACACTGGACACGCGCCCGGCGGTGCATCGGCCGGGCGCCCATGTCCATTCAACCCTTAGCGAGCAGCCGAATGACCGACATCACCCCCGACGCGGCGCCCTGGCCGCCACGGAGCGCGGCCGACTTCCCGCGCCTGTCTCAGCTCCCCGCGTACGTGTTCGCGCAGGTGAACGCCGAAAAGCAGGAGCGCATCGCCGCCGGCGAAGACGTGATCGACCTGGGGATGGGGAACCCCGACCTGGGCACGCCGGGGCACATCGTGAACGAGCTGGTGGAAGGCGCGGCCGACCCGCGCAACCACCGCTACAGCGCCAGCCGCGGCATCCACGGCCTGCGCGAGGCCATGGCCGAGCACTACGCCGGGCGCTACGACGTGGCCCTCGACCCCGAGACGCAGGTGGTGGTGACCATCGGCGCCAAGGAAGGGCTGGCGCACCTGATGCTGGCGCTGCTCGACAGCGGCGACACGGTGATCGTCCCCTCGCCCGCCTACCCGATCCACTACTACTCGGTGGTGTTCGCCGGCGGCCGCGTGCACTCCATCCCGCTGGTGGGCGACGAAGACGGCTACGTGGTGGGCGACGCGCTCCTGTCCGCGGTGGAGGCGGCGTGCCAGTCCACCTGGCCGCGGCCGAAGGCGTTGGTCCTCTCCTTCCCCAACAACCCGACCACGCTCAGCGCCACCCCCGAGTTCCTGCAGCAGGCCGTAGACCTGTGCCGGCGCGAGCGGCTGCTGCTGATCCACGACTTCGCCTACGCCGACTTCTCGTTCCTGGGGCACGAGCCGCCCAGCCTGCTGCAGGTGCCGGGCGCCATGGACGTGGCGGTGGAGTTCTTCTCCATGTCCAAGAGCTACTGCATGGCGGGGTGGCGCGTGGGGTTCTGCGTGGGGAACACGGCCATGGTGCAGGCACTCACCAAGATCAAGAGCTACCTCGACTACGGCATCTTCCAGCCGATCCAGATCGCGGCCGCGCACGCGCTGCGCTCGGGGCAGGAGTGCGTGGGCGAGACGCGCGAGGTGTACCGCCGCCGCGCCCAGGCGCTGATCGACGGCCTGCACCGGGCCGGGTGGCCGGTGCCCCCGCCGCAGGCCACCATGTTCGTGTGGGCGCCGATCCCCGGCGAATACGTGCACATGGGCTCGGTGGGGTTCGCGCGCCACCTGCTGCGCGAAGCGGGGGTGGTGGTGTCGCCGGGCGTGGGCTTCGGCCGCGAGGGCGAGGGCCACGTGCGCTTCGCCCTGATCGAGCCCGAAGACCGCCTGCGCGAAGCCGGCGAGCGCATCGCGCAGGCGCTGCGGCGCAAGGCGGCGTAACGCGCAGGCAAGGCGGGGTGTGGATGCCACAGGTGGGGCGTTCGTGCCCCGCATCCGTGGCATCCCGTCCCCAGGTGCCCGGACGGTCGTAACCGCGGTTCGCGGGCGTGTCCCTCCGCTGCGCTCCGGGCCGGGCTGCGCGCGCGGTAGGGCACGATACCGCCGTGCCCAACCGCGCCGGGCCAGCGGCGGCGCGGCAATCTCCGGCCCGCACGAGGTTTCGCCGCACGCGCCGCCGCCGTCCCGGCCCTCCGGGCGCGCATCCCTCACGCATCCCGTCGCTCCGCAAAATTCCCCTCGTGGACCGCCCTTCTCGGTCCCTTCGGTACCATCCTGAAACGGTCCGGATATTGACACCACCATGCGTACGAAGAACGTCGTGGACGTCCGGCGGCGTGGGCTGCCGTCGTCACTCCGGGGGACCGTGCGTGTGCCGGGTGCGCGAGTGTGGCAATTCCGTTATCTTTGTCAACCGCAACACGTTATGCGTCGCGGAGACGTCGCGTCCCTCGCGCTGGAATGCCATGCGGTGCGCCGCTGTGCCCGGGTGCTCCGCACACGTCCCGGCTTGGCGGTGGTGGGGAGAGATGTCATGGAGCGATGCAACGGATCGTTGCAGGGTGCAACACCGCGCTCCACTCCCCCCACGGTTTCCGACTCGACACGCACGAAGCGGGTGCGGCGCAACCGCTTGCGCGGTGTCCGCCAGATGGGCTCAAGGCATGCGGAAGGTGGTGCAATGTCTTGACGCGGGGGCTTCCGTGATAGAGATTCACAGGGTTGACGTGCTACGTGGCTGCGACACATCGCGCGCCCGTACCGCACCGGTCCCCGCCGGCCCATCCGACGTTTTCTCCCAGCCTCCTGTCCGGTGTCCGCACCGGGCCCTGAATCCACGCCGGAAGAGCAGGACCTCATGATCCATACGCGCATCCGCTGGCTGGCCATCGCAGCCGCCGTCCTGACCCTTGGCGCGTGCAGCGACAAGGAGACCGCCAACGGCGGGCTGCCCACCAACGCGGGCGCGGGGCTGTACCCGCAGATCTCCGTCTCGGGCACCCGTGCTTCCACGAAGGCCGAGCTGGCGCTGCGCCAGATCCCCGGCGGGATGACGTTCAACAGCTACCAGGGCGAGGTGATCTTCGACCCCTCGGTGCTCACCCTGCAGGACGTGACCCTTCCCGAGGGCGTGGACGGCGCGGCGCACCTGGTGTCGCCGGGCCACATCCGCTTCGCCGGCACGGCGCTCGACGGCACCGTGGGCGCGCCCCTGCTGCGCATGAGCTTCTCGGCCAGCGCCGAGGTGAAGCGCGAGGCGTTCGCCGTGCGCTTCGAGGAAGTCTCCGACGCCGAGTTCACCGACGTGACCGGCCAGGTCCAGAGCGGCTACCTGATCTTCCAGCGCTGACGGCTCTCCCGGCCTTTCTCATTGCGCGCGCGGGTCTCTCGACCTCCCTCTCCCGCGCGCACCCCATAGCGGACGCACTCCCATGCTTCGGAACCTGAGCAGGACCATCCTGATGGCGGCGGCAGCCTGGTTTGCCGCCGCATCCGCGCTTTCGGCGCAGCAGCCGGCCACCGACCCGCTGCGCGGCGACGTGGACGGCGACGGCGCCGTCACCGCCGCCGACGCGCGCATCGTGGCCGACTACCTGGTGGGCAGGCCGGTTCCGGCGGGCGCCAACGTGCGCGACCGCGGCGACGTGAACGGCGACGGCCGGGTGACCTCGGTCGACGCCGCGATCATCCGCGGCTTCGTCGCCGGGCGCGCCAACGTGGGCCGCTTCAAGGTGGGCGCCCCGGTGAGCGACGCGGACAACGCGCTGGCCAGGGTGCGCTGCAGGGTCGACGCGCGTACCGCCACGATGACGTGCGGCGGACCGGCCGACCAGCCGGGCGGCCCGCGCAGCTCCCTCACGCTCACCTACGGCGGGCAGGGCCAGTTCGTGACCCTGGCGTCGACCCCTGGCGTGGCCACCCCGTACTCGGGCGGCGACTCGGTCGAGGTCACCTCCGACGTGACGGTGCGCAACCTCCTCCCGCAGAAGATCGGCACCCCCGACGGCGTCACGAACGATTCGGTGCGGGTGTTCTTCTCCATGGCACCCACCACCACCAGCGGCAGCGGCACGGTCACGGTGGACGGCGCCGGGCTGGGTACCTTCACCGCCGGCAACCAGCGCTACTACAGCTATGCCGGGCCGATCGACACCCAGGCGGTGTCGGCGCCCCGGCAGTGGCGCTTCAAGATGCCCGCCACGGTCACGGTCTTCGACTTCGAGCTGCTGGTCGACGCCGATGTACAGTACAACGGGTGGGTGGACCTGTACCCGCCCTACCACAAGCCCAGCCCGTACATCGTTCCGGTGGACACGCTGATGCCCGGCGAGACGCTGCAGCTGGTGGACAGCGTGCGCAGCGCCAAGGGCTTCCACCTTCCCGGCATCGTCGTCAGCAACTGGTCGAGCAACAACCCGGCGGCGGCCACCGTGAGCAGCTCGGGCTTCGTGACCGCGGTCGACGTGGGCACGACCACCGTCACGGCCACCGCGGCCGGATCGCGCACCGGGCAGGTGTCGATCGTGGTGGCCCGGCCCGACACCGCCACCAGCACCATCACGGCGGCCCCGGCCACCGTTCCGGTGGGTGACAGCTCGACCGTCACGGTGCAGCTCAAGTACACCTCCGGAGGGAACGTTTCCCGCAGCGGCGGCACGGTGGCGCTCTCGGCTTCGGCCGGCGGCACCATCACGGCCGTCACCAACAACAACAACGGCACCTACACCGCCAAGGTGACCTCCACCACGGCAGGCCTGGTGACGGTGTCGGGCACGCTGGACGGGCACACCCTGGTGGACACCGCCGGCGTCACCTTCACGGCCGGCGCCCCCACGGGGATGGCTGCCAACCCGCCCGCACCGGCGAGCGCCACGGTGGGCACCGCGGTCGCCGCGCCGCCCAGCGTGAAGATCACCGACGCCCACGGCAACGGGGTGGCGGGTGTGGCGGTGACCTTCACCGTCACCACCGGCAGCGGGCAGGTGAGCAACGGCACCGACCCCGCGGGGGCCTCCGCCGTGGTCACCACCAACGCCTCCGGCGTGGCCACGCTGGCCAGCTGGACGCTGGGGACCACCGCGGGTACCGACAACAACAGCGTCACCGCCAGCGCCACCGGCCTGACCGACGTGGTGTTCACCGTCAGCGCCACGGTGGGCGCGGCGGCCAACATGGCGGCCGCTTCGGTCACCACCCAGTCGGCCGAGGTCAACACGGCGGTCGCGGCGCCGCCCTCGGTCACCGTGACCGACCAGTACGGGAACGTCGTTCCGGGCTACACCGTGACCTTCACCGTGGCGGCCGGCGGCGGCCAGGTGAGCAACGGCACCGACCCCGCCGGCGCCTCGGCGGCGGTGGTGACCAACGCCTCGGGCGTGGCCACCCTGGCGAGCTGGACCGTGGGCACCGCGGTGGGGACCGACAACAACACCGTCACCGCGTCGGGCACCGGCGTGACCGACGTGGGCTTCACCGCCAGCGGCACCCCGGGCGCCGTGCACCACTTCGTGGTCGAGGCGGCGGCCGGCGGGAACATCGGCGACCAGCTGGCCGGCGCCGCGTTCAACGTGAAGGTGACCGCGCAGGACCAGTTCAACAACACCGCCACCGGCTTCACCGGCACGGTGGACTTCACCACCACGCCTCCGGGCGGGATCACGGCGGGCGGAACCTCGGCCGCCTTCACGGCCGGCGTGCTGAGCTCGCACGCGGTCACCATCGGCACGCCGGGTGACTACACGCTGACGGCCACCCGCACGGGCGGAACCGAGGCCGGCAGCAGCAACCAGTTCCAGGTGCAGCAGGCGCCCACGGCGGTGGCCGACGGGCCCACGCCCACCAGCGTCCCGGGCGACCCGTACCACGCGGCGTTCAACACCGCGCTCGGCGCCACCAACGTGATGACGAACGACACGCGCGGGCTCCCGCTCGCCAACGTCACGTCGTTCGGCGGCGGCAGCGCGGGGGGCGACGTCACCACGAACGCGCCGGGGGCTGTGGTCAACCTGGGCAACGGCGGGTCGCTGACGGTGGCCGCCGACGGCGCGGTGACCTTCACGCCGTCGACCGGCTTCACCGGGTTGTTCACCTTCCAGTACCGGATCACCAACGTGCGCGGCACCTCCGACGCGCAGGTGACCATCGCGGTGGGCTTCCGCCCGGCGGTGACCAATGACCTCTACCCCGCCAACCTGCTCGGCAACGTGCCGATCAGCACGGTCACCAGCACCGGGTTCAACGTCACCACCAACGACGTGGGCGACGCCAAGGTGCTCACCCCGGGGCCCGCCACCAACGGCGTGGTCGCGCTGAACGCCAACGGCACCTTCACCTTCACGCCGAGCGTGGGCTTCACGGGGGGGAACGCCACCTTCACCTACACGGTGACCAATGGCTTCGGCACCACGGAGGCGGCGACCGTGACCCTGCCGGTGAGCGGGATCGCGTGGTTCGTGAACACGGCCGCCGATGGCGGCAACGACGGGCGGTTCGGCTCGGCGTTCGACAACCTGAACAACGCCTTCCCGGCGGGGGCGGGGAAGCCGGCCGCGGACCAGCCGATCTTCGTGTACAGCGGCAGCTACACGGGCGGGGTCGCGCTGCTGAACGGCCAGCGGCTGGTGGGCCAGGGCGCCACCGGCACCGACTTCGCCAGCGTGATGGGCGTGTCGTGGCCGGCCGACGCGGGCCCGCAGCCCGGCATCGGCGGCACGCGGCCCTCGGTGGCGTCGGGGCTCACCCTGGGCAACGGCAACACGCTGCAGGGCTTCAACCTGACCGGCTCGGCCACCGCGCTCGCCGGCACCAACTTCGGCACCCTCACGGTGAGCGAGGTGGGGATCAACACCAGCGGGCAGGCGCTCAGCCTGAACAACGGGACGCTGGCGGGCGGCGGGTTCACGCAGGTGCGCTCCACCGGCGGCGCCACCAACGTGTCGCTCACCAACGTGGCCACCTCGGTCGCGCAGACGCTGGGCACCAACGCCGACGTGCTGCAGGGCGCCACCCTCGACGGGTTCGTGATCAGCGGCGGCAACGGGTCGTTCACCTACGCCGGCACCATCGCCAACACGGCCGCGAACCGGGTGGCGGTGAACGTCTCCGGCAAGACCGGCGGCTCGGTCACCTTCTCGGGTGACATCAACCCGGTGACCGCCGCCAACGGGATCTCGGTGACCGGCAACAACAGCGGCACCAACACGATCACCTTCAGCGGCGCTAACAAGAAGATCAGCGCCGCCGGCAGCAACACCGGGGTGAACCTGGCCAACAACACCGGGGCCACCATCGCCTTCACCAACGGCGGGCTGGCGATCAGCACCGCCAGCGGCACCGGCTTCAACGCCACCGGCGGCGGCGAGGTCACGGTGGGCACGGGCGCCGTCCCCAACACCGTGGCGTCCACCGGCGGCGGCCGGGTGGTGAA
>DASWMA010000764.1:0-2557 GCA_036399995.1 Longimicrobium sp.
CAGCTCACCACCGGCGACTGGAACGTGGGCTTCCGCTTCGCGCAGCTCTCCGGCTCGGTGGGGTGGGACTGGAGCCCCGACGGGCGCACCATCGTGATCGACGGGCTGAACGCGACCGACGCCGACCTCCGCTACCGCGAGTCGGACGTGTGGGCGGTGGACGTCGCCTCCGGGTCCATCCGCAAGCTGACCACCGAGCGCGGGGTGTGGGCGCAGCCGTCGTTCTCTCCCGACGGCCGCTGGATCGCCTTCAGCGGCTACCCGCAGACGGTGGACACCTACCGCGCGCAGGACCTGTACGTGATGCCGGCCGCGGGGGGTGCGCCGCGCAAGATCTCGGGCGGGCTCGACCGCGACCCCGCCGAGGTGCGCTGGGCGCCCGACGGCTCGGGCCTCTACTTCACCGCCGACGACCGCGGGAGCCGCAACCTGCACTTCGCCTCGACCGGCGGCGGCGTGCGCGCCGTCACCCGGGGGGTGCACTACCTGAACGTGGGCTCCGTCTCCGACAACGGGATCGCCGCGGGCGTGGTCGCCACCCCGCGCGCGTCGGGCGACCTGGTGCGCATCGACCTGCGCCGCGGCACCCTCACGCAGCTCACGCGGGTGAACGACGACGTGCTGGGGCGGCTGCGCATCGGCGAGACCGAGGAGGTGTGGTGGACGTCGTCGGGCGGGGCGCGGGTGCAGGGGTGGATCGTGAAGCCGCCCTCGTTCGACCCGTCGCGCAAGTACCCGCTGATCATGGAGATCCACGGCGGCCCGCACGCCATGTACAACGTGGCGTTCAGCCCCATGTACCAGAACTTCGCGGCCAACGGGTACGTGGTCTTCTTCTCCAACCCGCGGGGGAGCACGGGGTACGGGAGCGCCTTCGGGAACGCCATCTTCCGCGCCTACCCGGGGGTGGACTACGACGACCTGATGACGGGGGTGGACGCGGTGCTCGCGAAGGGGTACGTGGACCCGGCGCGGATGTACGTGGGCGGGTGCAGCGGCGGCGGGGTGCTCACCAGCTGGATCATCGGCCACACCGACCGCTTCGCGGCGGCCGCGGTGCGCTGCCCGGTGATCAACTGGATGAGCTTCCTGGGGCAGAGCGACATCCCCCTGTTCGCGGCGCAGTGGTTCGAGAAGCCGTTCTGGGAAGATCCGCAGCCGTGGCTCCGCCAGTCGCCGCTGATGTACGTGGGGAACGTGAAGACGCCCACGCTGCTGATGACGGGCGCGCTGGACCTGCGCACCCCCATGCCGCAGACCGAGGAGTACTTCGCGGCGCTCAAGCAGCGCGGCATCCCCACGGCCATGCTGCGCTTCGCGGGCGAGTACCACGGCACCGGCTCCATCCCGTCAAACTGGATGCGCACGCAGCTCTACATGATGAGCTGGTACGAGCGCTACGGGGCGAAGAAGGAAGACGGCCAGCCCACCCGCACCGCCGCCGCGGCCGACTCGGCGAGCGGCTGACGGACGGCTGACGCATCGGGATGACGGTGGACCCCGGCGCCGGTCGCAGGCTGGACGACACCGGGGTCCGCCGCATCTTCCACGGGGCGGCTGAAGCCGCAGGCTATGGGCACCGCACCGCCTCGCTTCCCTGCTCCGCGCCGAGGTGTCGGACGAGTGGCCCACGGGCGAGTACGACCGCGACGCGATGGAGTTCTTCCGCGAGCGGCTGGAGGAGGGCGGCGCGGCGGCGACCGGGTGGTACGGCTGGTACGCGGTGCGATTGGGAGATGCGGACGGGCCGCGCGCGCTGGTGGGCGCCGGCGGCTACTTCGGCCCGCCGGGAGAGGACGGCACGGTGGAGATCGGGTACTCGGTCCTTCCGGCCTGGCAGCGGCGCGGCTACGCGAGCGAGCTGGTGCAGGCGCTGGTCGCCCAGGCGTTCAGCTTCCCCCACGTGCGGCGGGTGATTGCCCACACCACGGCCGGGAACGCCGCGTCGGTGGGGGTGCTCGCGCGCTGCGGCTTCGCGCAGGCGGGGCCGGGCGCCGAGCCGGGGTCGATCCGCTTCGAGCAGCCGCGCGGCGCTGCGTCAGCCTGAGACTCAGCGCCGGCGGGTCGTGGACTCCGGGCTCCGGCCTTCCGCCACGCGGATCACGCGTGCGTCAGCATTCCTCGCCCGACCCGACGGGACAGTTGCAGGCGAGCCACTCGTACGTGCAGCTATCACCGCTGCCGCAAACACGCGAATCGCACGGACCGCCCCACGGATCGTGCGAGAACTGGTGCGCGCGGACGGTGCCCGTCCCCTCCGATGCGCGGCGAGCCGTATCGAACGACTCCACCCGCAGCCCCTGCACGTCCAGGCGAATCTTCCGCATGACACCTTCTCCTTCGTTGATGGGGACGACGACGGCGGGCTTCGCTCCGCACGGAGCAAAGGGCTGCGACAGAGCCACCGGCGCAGCCGCGTATCGTTGGGTTTCCAAACATGCGCAAATCCTTCAGACACACAAGATCGTTTCACACAAAAGTGCGGGTCAGGATATTATCTGCGGGCACCGACACACGGCGGACGGGGCGATCACGAGAAGCCCGACGGTGAAGGCTC
>DASWMA010000765.1:0-4111 GCA_036399995.1 Longimicrobium sp.
CGATACGCGGATCCGCGCCGACGTCTGCGTGGTGGGCACCGGCGCGGGCGGCGCGGTGGCGGCCGCGCGGCTGGCCGAGGCGGGCCTCGACGTGGTGGTGCTGGAGGAGGGCGGCTGGTGGCGCGGCGAAGACTTCACCGAGCGCGAGGCGCCGATGACCGAGCGCCTGTACGCCGACGCCGGCACCCGCGCCACCGACGACCTGTCGGTGCCCATGCTGCAGGGGCGCGCGGTGGGCGGCGGCACGCTGGTGAACTGGATGATCATGCTGCGCACCCATCCCTGGGTGCTGGACGAATGGGCCGCCGAGCACGGCACGGTGGGGATGGCCCCCGCCGACCTGGCGCCGGTGTTCGACCGCATCGAGGCCGAGACGCACACCCGCACCATGCCGCCCGACGCGCACAACCCGCCCAACCGCGCGCTGATGGACGGCGCCCGCGCGCTGGGGTGGAGCGCGAGCGCGGCGCGGCTCGACGCGAAGGGGTGCGTCCGCTCCGGCTTCTGCGGGCTGGGGTGCCGCTACGACGCCAAGCAGGGCACCGCCGCCGTGCACGTGCCGATGGCGCTTTCCGCCGGCGCGCGGCTCTTCACCGACGTCCGCGCCGACCGGGTGGAGGTGGCGGAGCGCGGCGGCCGCGCGCCGCTCAAGCGCGTACACGCCACCGTGCTCGACCGCGCGACGGGCCGTCCCCGCGGCCGCGTGACGGTGGAGGCGCCGGTCGTCGTGCTTGCCGCGGGCGCGGTCGGGACGCCGGCCATCTTGCAGCGCTCGGGGATGGGCGGCGGGGGCGTGGGCCGCTTCCTGCGGCTGCACCCTACCACGCTGGTGCCCGGGATGTACGACCGTGAGATGTACGGCGGCGCGGGCGTCCCCCTCTCGTCGGTCTGCGACCAGTTCGTGCGGGGCGACGACGGCTACGGCTTCTGGATGGAGTGCCCGCCCACCTACCCGGCGCTGGCGGCCGCCGCGCTCCCCGGCTTCGGCGAGCGGCACCGGCGGCTGATGCTGGGCGCGGGCGGGATGGCGCCGTTCATCGTCCTCGTGCGCGACGGGGCGGACCGGCGCACCTCCAACGGCGGGGTGACGGTGGACCGGCGCGGCCGCGTGCGCATCCGCTATCGCCTGGGCCCGGCGGAAGAGCGCGGGCTGCGCGAGGGGATCAAGGCCGCGGCGCGCATCCACTTCGCCGCCGGCGCGCGCGAGGTGGTCACGCTGCACGCCACCGAGACGGTGCTGCGCTCGGCGGCGGAGCTCGACGTGGTGGACCGGCGGCCGTGCGGGCCCAACCTGCTGGGCGTCCTCTCGGCGCACGTGAACGGCACCTGCCGCATCGGCGCCGACCCGCGCACCAGCGGCTGCACGCCCGACGGCGAGCGCCACGGCGTTCCCGGCCTGTACGTGGCGGACGGATCGGTCCTCCCCACCGCGCCGGGCGTGAACCCGCAGGAAACGATCATGGCGCTGGCCACCGTGATCGCCGGCCGCATCGCCGAGCGCCACCCGGCCCGCGCCGGGAGCGCGGGAACGCTGGCCGCCGCCGGCGCGCACCACCGCCCGTAGCTCAGACGGACGCCGTCACTTTCGCACTCTCGCACCGTGGTTCAAATGAGCACCATCACCGAAGCCGTCCCCGCGCCGCCGAAGACCGAGCCCGGCGCCGACGACCTCGTCCGCGCGGCGGTGGAGCGGGCGCGCGCGGCGCAGGCGGCATGGGGCGCGCTGAGCGTGCGGCAGCGCGTGCGGCACATGCGCGCGCTGCGCGGCGTGCTGGTGCGGCGGATGGACGAGGTGATCGACGTGATCCGCGAGGAGACCGGCAAGCCCGCGGTGGAGGCGCTGGGGCACGAGGTGATCATCATCGCCGGGCTGATCAAGGCCTACGAGAAGCGCGCGCCGCGGGTGCTCAAGCCGAAGCGCGTGGGCACCGGCATCCTGGTGAACAAGGGCGGCACCAAGCTCTACGAGCCCTTCGGCGTGGTGGGCGTGATCTCGCCGTGGAACTTCCCGCTGTCGATGCCGGGGATCCCGACCGTGGCGGCGCTGTTCGCGGGGAACACCGTCGTCATCAAGCCCAGCGAGGTGACGCCCCGCTGCGGCGCGATCCTGGCCGAGCTGGCGCGCGAGGCGATCCCCGGTCACCCCGACATCGTGCAGGTGGTGCAGGGGCGCGGCGACGTGGGCGCGGCGCTGGTGCGCGGCGGGGTGGACAAGATCGCCTTCATCGGCTCGCCGGCCACGGGGCGGAAGATCCTGGCCGGCGCCGCCGAGACGCTCACGCCGGTGGTGATGGAGCTGGGCGCCAACGACGTCTCCATCGTCTGCGAAGACGCGGACCTGGACCGCGCGGCGGCGGGCGTGGTGTGGGGGGCGATGAGCAACGCCGGGCAGGTGTGCATGTCGATCGAGCGGGCGCTGGTGCCCGAGCGCATCTACGACCGCTTCGCCGCGGCCGTGCAGCGCGAGATGGAGAGCCTGCGCGTTGGCGGGGCGGGGGAGTACGACGTGGGCCGGCTGATCTTCGCCCCGCAGCGCGACATCATCCAGGCCACGGTAGACGACGCGGTGGCGCAGGGTGCGCGGGTGGTGATGGGCGGCAGGATGGTGAGCGACGACGGTCTCGCCTACGCCCCTACGCTGATCGTGGACGCCACGCCCGAGATGGCGCTGAACCGGCACGAGACCTTCGGCCCCGTGCTGCCGCTGGTGCGCGTGAAGGACGAGGACGAGGCGGTGCGCATCGCCAACAGCGGCCGCTTCGGCCTGAACGCCAGCGTGTGGACCAGGAGCCGGTCGAAGGGCCGCAAGATCGCCCGCCGCCTGCACGCGGGGATGGTGATGGTGAACGACGTGCTGGTGAACTTCGGCATCCCCGAGCTCCCCTACGGGGGCGTGAAGGAGAGCGGCTTCGGCCGGATGATGGGCGACGAGGGGCTGCTGGAGTTCAGCCAGGTGAAGGCCGTGGCCGACACCCGCGTGGCGCTGCGCCGCGAGCTCTTCTGGTTCCCCTACCGCCCGCAGCAGCTCGCCCTGCTCAAGCGCCTGACCCGCACGGTGTTCGGCACGCGGCGGTGATGCGTACGGTCACATCGTTCGGCCCCCGGATGTCATCCTGAAGTCGCCGCCGCGCAGGAACGTCAAACGGACGAATGCCTGGCGGCGACTGAAGGATCTGTGGCTAGTCGCCACGACAGGCAGCGGGAATGCACCCACGTTAGTCAGAGGATGAGATGGCGGCCGTGATCACGGTGAAGGAGCAAGCGCGGCGGCTGGTGGATTCGCTCCCGGATGACGCCACCTGGGACGATCTGATGTACGCTATCCACGTTCGGCAGAGCGTGGAAGAAGGCTTGGCGGATGCAGATGCTGGCCGGGTGACTTCAGTTGATGAAGTGCGCGCGAGCTTCGGTTTGCGTCCGTAGTGGTAGATCGATCGAACCATTCCTCGTCTATTTCGAAGGGTTCCGCGCGCGCACGCGGAAAGGTTTGTTTTGGTAATGTGCACCACGAGTTCTCGGGATTACCTGTGCAATCCGGGTGATGACATTCGTAAGGTTGGCACATCGCAAAATTGCATACGGATATCACTCCCCGCCGATGCGCCCTCGGCCGATCTTGTGTACGCTATCCACGTCCGGCAGACCATAGGGCTTGGCGGATGCCGACGCAGGGTGCGTCACCTGGACCGAGGCAGTGCGTGTGAGCTTCGGTCTCGACACCGACCATTCGCATCGAGGCGATGACTGATGGAGCTCACCCGGATCGAACCGTTCCTCAGCTACTTCGAAGGGTTTCGCGCGCGCACGCGGAAGGTGGTGATGTGCATCCCGCCGGAGCGGCTGGAGTGGAGCCACCGCGAGGGCGCGTTCACGCTGGGCGACATCGTGCGCCACCTGGCCGCGATCGAGCGGTGGATGTTCGCCGAGAACGCGGCCGGGCGCCCCAGCCGCTACCCCGGCCACGGCCGCGAGCTGGCGGACGGCTTCCACGACGTGGTCGCCTACCTCGACCGGATGCACGCCGAGACGGTCGAGATCCTCCGCGCCCTCTCGTCCGAAGACCTGCAGCGACCGGCGGTGACCCCGGCCGGCGCCAGCATGCCGGCGTGGA
>DASWMA010000766.1:0-3298 GCA_036399995.1 Longimicrobium sp.
GGCGGTGCGCAGCCCGGAGATCATCCCGCGCACCTCGTCGTTCAGCCGCGCCTTCCAGACGCCGCCGTCGCGCCGCATCGCCATCACGGTCACCTGGCTGGCCTGCTCGTTCCCCGCCGGGCCGGTCACGCGGTACACCACGAACGCGGTGTCGCCGGCGGGCACGTGGCCCATCACGCGGAAGGTGGCGGCGGCCAGGAACTCCGTCATCCCCTCGCGCTGCCCCACCACGTTGGCGGCGAAGCGCTGGTAGACCATCGCCGGGGCCAGCGCGCGCAGCTCGGCGGCGCTGGCCACGTTGAACACGGCGCGCAGCCCGGCGGTGGAGGTGTCGCTCCCGGCCACCTCCAGGAACGCGGCCTTCATCGAATCGAGCTCGGCCGGGTGCACCACCGCGGCGTTCCCCGCCCAGTCGCGCGCCTTGAGCGTCTGCAGGAAGCGCTCGGCGGCCTGCTCGGGCGTGCTCTGCGCCGCGGCGGGCGACGGCAGCGCCAGCGCGAGCGCACAGAGCACGACGGCGGCGAGTCCCTTCATCTTCATCGTCAGCTCGCAAAACGGGTGGCTTCGCCCGCCGGGTGGGCGAGGGGCGAATGAATTCGCTGCAACAACTACACGAAGTCCGCCTTCGCGGACTACTGCCGCCGGGGCGGCCTCGATGATGGGGCACGAGGGCGGGCATCGGTGAGGGGACGGCCTGCATGCGCAGGCTGTCCCCTGTCCCCTGTCCCCTGTCCCCTGTCCCCTGTCCCCTGTCCCCTGTCCCCTGACTTCCCTGCCCTACCGGGCCGGGCGCATCGCGGCGAACTCGGCGTCGGGGTTCCAGCGCGGCAGCTCGGCGGCGTTGGCGATCTGGGTGGCGAACTCCAGCACCAGCGTGGAGAGCTGCACCGCGCCCGACAGGTCGAAGTCGGGGCGGTACTCGTCGGCCGGCTGATGGTAGCGGTGGGCGGTGTAATCTTCCGACTGCTGCTCGCCCCACCCGGCCGGCTTCCCGTCGAAGTCCTTCCCCGCGCCGATCGAGACGGAGGGCACGCCCGCCTTGGCGAAGGAGAAGTGGTCGGAGCGGTAGAAGTAGCCGCGCTCGGGGTGGTCGTCGGGGGTCACGCGCCAGCCCCGGCCGCCGATCATCTGCGCGAACGCGGGGCCCAGCGAGCTCTTGTTGTCGCCCAGCAGGCGGAAGTCGCGGGTGCGGCCCAGCACGTTGCCGCCGTCCACGTTCAGGTTCGCCACGATGTTCGCCACCGGCACCGTGGGGTTCTGCGCGAAGTAGCCCGAGCCCAGCAGCCCGCTCTCTTCCGCCGTCACGAACACGAAGAGGAGCGAGCGCTTCGGCGCCGGGCGCTGCGCCGCCACGCGGGCCACGGCCAGCAGGTTGGCCACCCCCGAGGCGTTGTCGGCCGCGCCGTTGTAGATGGAGTCGCCGTTCACCGCCGGGCCGATCCCCAGGTGGTCCCAGTGCGCGCTGAAGGCCACGTGCTGCCGCGCCAGCTGCGGGTCGCTGCCGGGGATCACCCCCACCACGTTCTCGCTCTCCATCCGCCGCGAGGTGCTGCGCAGCCCCACGTCGAGCATGATGCCGGTGGAGACGGGGCGGAACGAGCGCTGCGTGGCCTGCTGCTTCAGCTGGGCAAGGTTCAGCCCCGCCTGCTGCAGGAGACCCGTGGCCGCGCTGTCGGTGATCCACCCGCGGAAGGCCAGCGGCGCGGGAAGGTTGGGATCGCGTGGGAGCATGCGCTGCTCGCCGCTCCACGAGCCCACCACCGTGTGCCACGGATACCCCGCCTGCTCGGTGGTGTGGATGATCAGCATCCCCGCGGCCCCGCGGCGCTCGGCTTCTTCGAACTTGTAGGTCCAGCGTCCGTAGTAGGTCATCCCCCGGCCGCCGAAGTGGTTCGGCTCGTTGGCGGGCGCGGGGGGATCGTTGACCAGCACGAGGAGGATCTTCCCCTTCACGTCCACGCCCTTGAAGTCGTCCCAGCGGTACTCGGGCGCGGTGCTGCCGTAGCCCACGAACACCAGCTCGGCGTTGGCCGAAGCCTGCGGCGCGGCGCTCCCGGCCCACACCACCACCTCGTTCGGCATGCGCAGGTTGGCCGTCGCCTTCCCCGTGGCGCTCACGCGGATGCTGGCCGGGTCGGCGCGCACCACGTCGATGGGCACGCGCTGGAAGTAGCTGCCGTCGGGCACGGCCGAGCGCACGCCCGCCGCGCGCAGCTGCGAGGCGATGTACTCCGCCGTCAGCCGCCCGCCGCGGGTGGCCGGGGCGCGCCCCTCCAGCAGGTCGCTGGACAGGAAGCGCAGGTGCGCGTCGATCTCGTTGGCGGTGATCCCCGCCGGGGCCTGCGCCCGCGCCGTGCCCGCCGCCAAGGCGGCGCAGGCCAGCGCGAGCGAGAGCGTGCGTGTGGCTCGCATGGATTCAGTTGGGATGGCTGTGTCCGCGCGCCGCGCGAGAGGGTGTTCGGCGGCGCTGAAAAGCTAACCGGCGGCTGGTGGATGGCGAAAGTACGGGGCGGGTGGATCGGTATCCGGATTCCCACCGGCGGCTGAAGCCGCAGCAACAACTACACGAAGTCCGCCTTCGCGGACTACCGGCGCCGGCGCCGCCGAAACGATGGGGCGCGGAACCGGGTCGTCGCGGCCGCTGCAGCGAGCTTCTCATCCCAGGCTCGACCCTCCGCGGTTGAAGTCCGCGAAGGCGGACTGCGTGCCGTTGTAGCCGCGACTTCAGTCGCATATTCCCTCCTCTATTCCCTCCTCCCCGCATCTCCCCGGCATCTTCTCGATCCTGCGCTCGACCGCGCGGGCGCGGAGCCTGCGTTGCGCGTTTGCGGAGCACCCGCGGCCGCCCGGCGCGCGGACACAAGGGGCAGCAGCGGCGGAGACGGTGACGGAAGGAACGGACGAGCGGGACGGACCGGAAGAAGACCTCCCCAGCGACCATCGCGGCTGGTTCTCGCGCCGGCGCAGGGGGCTGGTGTGGCTGATGCTGGCGTGCTTCGCGGTGGCGCTGGCGTGGCCGTTCTTCACCGTGCCCCGGCTGCGCCACGTGCTGCGCGCCGTGCCGCGCATCTCCGCGCGCTCGGCGGCCGACGTGCGCGTGGCCGACGCCGCGCTGGCGCGCGCCGAGGCCGTGGTGGACAAGGAGGTGCGGCGGCGCGGCTTTCCCGGCGCGGCGCTGGCGGTGGGGGTGCGCGACAGCATCCTGCTGGAGGTGGGCTTCGGCCGCACGCAGTGGGGGCGCCTGGCCTCGCCGGTGGACCCCGACCGCACGCTGTACGACCTGGCCTCGCTCACCAAG
>DASWMA010000767.1:0-12415 GCA_036399995.1 Longimicrobium sp.
CGACGGCGCGGCGAGGCTCACCGACAGGGTGGTGCCCGACGGCATGTTGCCGTCGATGGACGCGGTGATCTTGCGGTTGCTCTCGTTGGTGGTGATGGCGTACGACGCGTTGGCGGTGACGCTGGTGGGCGCGCTCCCCGCCGTGGCCGTGCTGATCACCAGCGACGGGCTGCCGGTGAAGGCGAGCTGGTTGATCGCCTGCACCTCGAACGACACGTCCTGCGTGGCCTGCTGCGCGGCGGCGTTGCCGGCCGAGAAGGCGGCGAGCGCAAGGGCGGGGATGGCGAACCGGAGGATCTTCATGGTCGTGCGTCCTGATCGGAAGGAGGTTTTTTCACCCAGAGGGGAGAGATCGGCCGGGATAGCCGGACGACACCACTCAAAGCAGGGTGTGGACCATGCTGCCGCATGCTTCGTAAGTCGCTGGTGTGCATCGGATTAGATGACTTTGGTGATCGCGCCGCTGCGGCAGCAAAACGTCCGGAAGGTGGTCGCCGAACCCGTTGCAAAGCCTGGATTTGCGTGCTGCGGCGCGGAGATTCGCGCGGTGTCGAATATCTCGACATCGGCGGCTGGACTCCGTCGTCAGGTGTGCTTCTTCGGGGGAGGGGTAGACCTGGTGCTCCGGATCCCACCAGAGGAGGCTGAGGACGTGCTCGTTGCGCACGCCGTAGATGCGGCGGCGCCCGGTGACGCGGATCGAGAACAGGGCCGGGACGTCATCGTGCCTCAGCTCGCGCAGCCGGTCGCGCGCCTGCTTGCAGCACCCGGGCACGTCCACGAAGTGGTGCTCCGGACCTTCGGTCTCGGCCCAGCTCATCGTTTCGAGCTGCTTCAGGCGCTGCAGCACCTGGGCGAGCTCGCCGCCTCCCAGCGCGCTCCAGCACCACGGCCCGCCCACGTCGACGATCCGGAATGCCCACAGCGGCGTCCTGCGGACAACCGGGGGCGGTTCGCCTCGTGGCCGCTTGTCAGCGGCACCCTCGAACGCAGACCGGGGCGCCTTGTGGGCGCCCCGGTCGAAGGCCGAATGAGGATGCTTGCCTCGCTTCATTGCAGTTGGAGGCTGCTGTAGTACTCCATCATCGATTCCAGCGTGATCTCGGCGTTGCCGCGCTCGCCCTCGGGAAGGTCGGCGCGCGCCTGCTTCCACGGCTCTTCGCTGTGCGTCCAGTCGCTCAGCACCTGGGCGTTGTGGCCGCCGTAGTAGCCGAGCACGGCGTCCACCGTCTCGCGGTCGGCCGCGCCCAGGGCGGCCGCGTTGCCCCGCGGCCAGCCGCGCACGTCGAACTGCCCGCGGTGCTCGCGGTACAGCTCGGGCACCACCGGCCCGTGCGCCCACGCCTCGATGTGCTCGCGGAAGAGCGGCCGGTCTTCCCACACCAGCGACCATGCCTGCGAATAGTACACGAGCTTCTGCAGCTTCATCGCCGACATCGGACCGTTCCGGCCCAGGATGTACGCCGCCACGTCGTGTGCGGAAACCATCCGGCCCCTTCCTGATCCCCATCGCCGAACATTATCCGAACTGCACCCTCCGAACGTAAACGCTGCCGATCTGTTCGTCAAGATGTATGAATCGTACGCCTCACGCGGGGACCTGGCCTTCCACGCTCGACAGCTCTTCCTGGGGCTCGGGCACCATCAGCGTGAGGCGGCCGGGGGCGAAGCCGTATTCGAAGCGGCGGGCGGAAACCTCCTCGCCGTCGGCGTTCACGCGCAGCTCCACGTCGGCGTCGATGTGCAGCGAGGGGACCTTGCGATAGGTCACGCGGTCGTGGTCCACGTGGCGGCCGGCGCGGATCTGCGGGGCGATGCGGGCAAACTCGAGGTGGCCCATGTGCTCGATGATGCACACGTCCAGCAGCCGGTCGTCCATCTCGGCCTGCGAGGTCAGGTGGATGCCGCCGCCGGTGCGCCGCGCGTTCCCCACGGCGAACACCAGGAAATCGCCGTCGTGCAGCGTCTCGCCGCCGGCCGAGAAGCGGGCGCGCGACGGCTCGAGCCGCACGAACTTGCGCACGCCGGTGAGCACGTAGGCCGCGGGGCCCAGGAAGTTCTTGAGCCCCTGCGGCGCGTCTTCGGTGGCCTCGGCGCCGAAGCCGCCGGTGGAGACGTTCAGGAAGCAGCGCCCGTTCACCGTGGGCACGTCCACGCAGAACGGCACCCCCGCCACCGCGATGGCCAGCGCCGTCTCCACGTCGTTCGCGGGGATGGCGAGGCCGCCCGCCAGGTCGTTGGCGGTGCCCATCGGCACGATCCCCAGGCGCGGCGAGTTGGATGCCCCCGGGTCTCCCCCCAGCACCAGCCCGTTCACCACCTCGTTCACCGTGCCGTCGCCGCCCGCGGCGACAACCAGGTCGATCCCGGCGTCGGCCGCGTCGCGCGCGAAGCGGGCGGCGTCGCCCTGCTCGAAGGTGACGCGCGGGAGGACCTCGTGGCCGGCCTCGCGCAGCTTCACCACGCCGCCGCGCACCTCGTCCACCGAGCTGGGCTTCACAATCAGGACGATCCGCACGATGCCGGCCTCGATCTGGTGAACCTCCGGAGCCCGCAGGTACGATTGGCGGGGCGGAGATGGAGATTGCGCCACGATGCGACTGAAGTCGCCGCTACATCGGCCGCAGTCCGCCTGCGCGGACTTCACACAGTGGTGATGCAACGCGATTTCCGTGCTCTACCCTTTCTTTCGGAGAAGTGCAATTGCGTCTACTGGAACAATGCTATGGTGCTCAGTGTCTTGCGCGTTTTCCATTCTGTCAGCACCTGTTGCGGCAATCCCTATTACCTTCCCGTCTGCGTCTAACACAGGACCGCCGCTAACACCACCGATAATCGGCGCGTTGGTCAGGATCCGGCGTATGCCAGAAATCGTACGGAATCCAACAACCAAGCCGGGAACGATTGTGCCCGTATCGCCGACGCGGTAGTTCGGAAATCCGCAGACTACGAGATGATCCATTAGATCGAGATGGTCAGCAGACCCGGCCTCTAGCACCCCGGAAAACTCTCCGTCTATTTGAAGAACAGCCAAGTCGATCGCTGGCTCAGTCATTTCCACTGTGACCGATCGTTTGTCGTGATATGCACTTGGACGGAAGGCCTTCGTGCAAGGTCCTAAGACGTGGTCGCACGTGACGAGCCCAACCCCTTCCAGCATGAAAGCCGTGCCTTGCCGAATGCTTTCCTCGCATTCTAGAACCCAGAGCGAATTTGCGATTTTACCGAGGTCAACGGTTGGCGGCTGAGGAATAGCCCGCAAGACCCTCGTTTGGTTCATCTGGAACACAACTGGAATAACGCAATCGTTTATCCATCCTACGAAGTGTGCTAGAAGATGCTCTGAACTTAGCGCTCCGTCCTGATAGGGACCCACGTACGTGAAGCGCGAGAACGAAAAATATTCATGAGGGAGTACTGCGCGTAAATCTTCATGGGTTCCAGTAAGTACGACTCTTGAGGCCTGTTCAAGAACTCGGGTTTCCGGCGTCACGTGGTAGCCCACCCTGGGTACACCCGGTACTTGTGAAAAGTCAGCGATGAAACCCAACCATCCTGGACCAGCATGAACCTGGGCATCGTAGCTATTACGAAATGGGAAGAGATCGACCAATTCTGGGAACTCCTGCGACACGATATTAATGGCCCAGTGGCCGATCATCGCGCCGATATCGAAAAGCGGTTGATTCGACGTCGCTTTCCAGTCCAGCGAGTAAGTCATCTCTCACTCATCCTCTTAAGGGGCGTGATGGATGCGGGTAAATTGAATCTCAGCGGTTGTGCCTGCCCCAATCTTTTGTACTCCTGTGAAGTTGACAACCTACTGTTGGTCTGGGTCTCAACCCCCCCACTTCGCCCCACCTGATCCCGCCTTCCCGCTGAAATCAAGCAGTTCCGCACTCCGTACTCCGTACTCCCGTACTGAGCTCTTCGGCATCTATTCGCCTTGACGCCTTGAAAACCCGCATTAGCTTGGGGCGCGGTGGGAAAGAGTGGGGCGTTGTGGGGAACCGAGGGGCGAAAGCCCTCCGAGGGGAAATGACGGGGTACCTCGGCAGCTTCGAGCACCGGATCGATGAAAAGGATCGGCTCAGTCTTCCCGCGCAGTTCCGGCGTGAGAGCGGCGAGCAGACCCTGGTGCTGGTGCATGCCTTCCCCGAGAGCCTGACGCTCTACCCCGAGGACAGCTGGCAGCAGGTGCAGGAGCGCCTGCGCGAGATGATGCGGCTGAACCCGGCGGCCCGCCCGTACGTGCTGAGCGTGACCGCCAACGCGGTGGAGGTGACCCCCGACAAGCAGGGGCGCATCCTGGTGCCGCGGCGGCTGCAGGACGCGGTGGGGATCAACGGCCCGACGCTCGTCGTGGGTGCCATCGACCGCATCGAGCTGTGGGACCCGGAGCGCTTCCGCGCGGCCACCGCCGCGCCGCCGGCCGAAGCCGAGCGCTTCATGCACCAGATCTTCGGTTGAGAACGCACACCCAGGCCCGCGGAGGCGACATGATCGACACCGCCACGCCCCAGCAGCCCCGCCGCGCCGACGCGCGCCCCGCGCCCTGCGCGCTCGACCGCCACATGGGCCCCTTCGAGTCCATCCCCGAGCTGGACGGATGGCTGGGGGCCGACTGGTGCCTGTGCCGCAGCTGCCGAAGCACGCTCACCACGTGGACGGCGCTCCGGCAGAGGAGCGCGGCCTGATGGACTACGCCTCCGCCTATCACGCGCCCGTGATGGTGGAGGAGGTGATGGGGTTCCTGCGCCCGGAGCGCGGCGGGACCTTCCTCGACGGCACGCTGGGCGGCGGAGGGCACGCCGAGGCGCTGCTGGAGCGCGGGCCCGACGCACGGCTGATCGGCGTGGACCGCGACCCCGACGCGCTGGCCGAGGCGGGGAAGCGGCTGGAGCGGTTCGGCGGGCGGGTGCGGCTGGTGAGGAGCCCCTTCGCGGGCGCGGTGGAGGCGGCGGGTGTCGGGGAGGGCGAGCTGGACGGCGTGCTGCTGGACCTGGGGATCAGCTCGCACCAGATCGACGAGGCGGGGCGCGGCTTCACCTTCCGCGCCGGGGCGCCGCTCGACATGCGGATGGCGCAGGCCACGGCCGGCGAGCCGAGCGCGGCCGACCTGCTGAACGAGCTGGAAGAGACCGAGCTGGCCGACGTGTTCTGGAAGTACGGCGAAGAAAAGCGCTCGCGGAAGCTGGCGCGGATCATCGCCGAGATGCGGGCCGCGGAGCCGTTCACCACCAGCGACCGGCTGGTGGAGGCGGTGCGGCGGGCGCTGGGGCCGCGGAGTGACGCGGGTGACCTCGCCCGCATCTTCCAGGCGCTGCGCATCGCGGTGAACGGCGAGATCGAGCAGCTCGAGACGGCGCTGCTGAAGTTCCGCGACGCCCTCGCAGCGGGCGGGGTGTTCGCGATCCTGAGCTACCATTCGCTCGAGGACCGGCTGGTGAAGAACGCCTTCCGCGACTGGAGCCGCGCGTGCACCTGCCCTCCGGGGCTACCCGTGTGTGTTTGCGGAGGTGTGCCGCGGGGGGAGACTCTGGCGCGGAAGGCGCTCACCGCCTCGCAGGTCGAGATCGAGCGGAACGTGCGCGCCCGCAGCGCGCGGCTGCGCGCCTGGAGGCACGCGTGACCCGCCGCCCCGCGGGCCCGCTGCCGTGGGAGGCGCCCCGCGCCGCCGCCGAGGCGCGCGGCGCCCGCCGCCGCACGCGGCTGGCCTGGGCCGCCTACGCGGTGGTGCTCACCGCCGCGCTCGCGTCGGTCGTCTGGCGGCAGACGGTGGGGGTGGAGCGCTTCCGCGAGCTGCAGAAGCTGCGCGAAGACGCCGCCGTGGCGCGGGCGGAGAGGGACGAGCTGGCCACCCGCATCCTCACCCTGTCGCGCCGCGAGCGCATCGTGGCCTACGCGCAGACGCGGCTGGGGATGCACGTGGCGCGCGACGAAGAGGTGGTGATGCTCCCCGTTCCCGCGGGCGCGGCCTCGTCGCCGGCGGCGGATTCGGGCGCGGAGGTGCGGCCGTGAGCGGGCGCCCCGTCCGCCCCGCCGCCCCCGCGCGGCCCGCCCGCCCGGCCGAGGCGCCCACCGACGAGCGCCTGGCGCTGCGCCGCCGACTGCTGGCCGCGTCGGTGGGGATCGCGGCGCTGCTGATCGTGGGGCGCGCGGTGCAGCTGCAGGGGTTCGAGGGCGACCACTGGCGCGAAGAGGCGCGGCGCCAGCAGCAGGCCACCGCCCCGCTCCCCGCGCGCCGCGGCGGCATCTACGACCGCGACGGGGTGGCGCTGGCGCTCACCCGCGAGACCTTCGCCGTCGCCGTCGCCCCGCGCGAGGTGCGCGACCGTGGGCAGGCGGTGCGGAAGCTGGTGGACGCGCTGGGGATGACGCGCGCCGCCGCGCGCCGGGCCACGGACCCGAAGGCGAAGTGGGTGGTGGTCCCCGGCCGCTTCACCGTGGAACAGCGGCGCAGGCTGGGCGAGGTGCACGGCATCCACGTGGAGCGGAAGCTGGAGCGCTTCTACCCGCAGGGCGAGGTGGGGCGCGAGGTGCTGGGCGGGGTGAGCGGCGACGGGCGCGCGCAGGGCGGGATCGAGCAGGCGATGGACTCCCTGCTGCGCGGCGCGGACGGCTTCAGCGTGCTGCGCCGCGACGCGCGCGGCCGCAAGGAGGCCTCGGTGTCGCTCCCCGCGGTGCAGCCGCGCGACGGCAGCGACGTGGTGCTCACCATCGACTTCGACCTGCAGGAGATCGCCGACGCGGCGCTCGAAGAGCAGGTGCGCGCCACCCGCGCCGCCGGCGGCGACCTGATCCTGGCCGACCCGCGCACGGGCGAGATCCTGGCGGCGGTGAGCAAGCGCGGCGGCTCGCGCGACCTGTCGGCGTTCATCGAGCCGTACGAGCCGGGGTCGATCGCCAAGCCGTTCTTCGTGGCCGCACTCCTGGCCGGCCGCCGCGCCTCGCTCACCGACCGGGTGCACGCCGAGAACGGCAGCTGGACGATGCCCAACGGGCGCACCGTGAGCGACGTGCACCCGTACCAGTGGCTCACCCTGCGCGACGGCCTGCGCGTGTCGAGCAACGTGGTGATGGTGAAGCTGGCCGAACGCCTCCCGCCCGCCGAGCAGTACGCGCTGCTGCGCGACTTCGGCTTCGGCACGCCGAGCGGGGTGGAGTACCCGGTGGAGTCTTCGGGCCGCCTGCCGCGCCCCGACCGCTGGTCGCCGCTCACGCCGGCCTCGCTGGCGATGGGCTACGAGATGTCGGTGACGCCGCTGCAGATGACGCTGGCGTACGGCGCGCTGGCCAACGGCGGCGTGCTGATGGAGCCCCGCCTGGTCCGCGAGCTCCGCGATGCCCAGGGGCGTGTGACCGACCGCCGCGAGCCGCGCCGGGTGCGGCGGGTGATCTCGGAAGAGATCGCGCTGGCGCTGCGGGAGGTGCTGGTGGAGGTGGTGGCGGACGGGACGGCCACCAAGGCGCAGCTCGCCACCTTCGAGCTGGGGGGGAAGACGGGAACGTCGCGGCGCACGGGCGCGGGGGGGCGGTACGAGGCGGGGCAGTACAACTCCAGCTTCGTGGGCTTCTTTCCCGCGCGGGCGCCGCAGCTGGTGATCTACGTGAAGCTCGACCGGCCGCAGGGCGACTACTACGGCGGCCTTACCGCGGCGCCGGTCACCCGCGCCACGCTGCAGGCGATCCTCGCCGCGCGCTCGCCCACGCTGGACCGCCGCGCGCTGCTGGGCGCGCGCACCCGCGGGCCGGCGCCCGCGCAAGCCGTGACTGCAGTCGCGGACGAGCCGGCGGTGGGGGGGAGCGAGGGGACCTACGTCTTCCTCGACAACCGCCTTCCCGCGCCGCCGCGGGCCGAGCGGACGCCGGTGCCGGTGCCCGAACTGGCCGGCCTCTCGCTGCGCGACGCCGCGCGCCGGCTGCACGCCCTGGGCTTCCAGGTGCGCGTGCGGGGCGGGGGGGCGGTCACGGCCACGCAGCCCGCCGCCGGCGCTGTGCTCCCGCGCGGCGACACGCTGACCCTCGTGGCGGGGGGCGCGTGATGGCCACCCTCGGCGCGGTGGAAGCGCGGCTCGACCGCGAGGGGCTGCTGGCCGAGGGACGCCTGTCGCCGGAGGAGGCGGGGCGCGAGGTGACGGATGCGTGGACCGACTCGCGGCAGGTGGGCGCCGGCTCGCTCTTCTGCGCCTACGCGGGGATCTCGTCCGACAGCCACGACTTCCTGGCCGACGTGGCGGGGAAGGGCGCGGCGGGCGCCACGGTGGAGCGGCGGGATGGATCGCTCTCCATCCCCCAGCTGGTGGTGAAGGACGGGCGGCTCGCCGCCAGCCACGCCGCCGCGGAGGTGTACGGCGACCCCTGGAACGAGCTGACGCTGGTCGGCATCACGGGGACCAACGGGAAGACGACGAGCGCCGCCATCCTCCGCCATCTGCTCGGGCGCCGGGCGCCGGCGGGGAGCGTGGGAACGCTGGGGGCGGTGGACCAGAACGGCCGGGTGATCCCGGGGACGGAGGGTTTGACCACGCCGGGACCGACGGAGGCCGCGCGCTGGCTGCGGCAGTACGCGGACCTGGGGGTGAAGGCGGTGGCGATGGAGGTGAGCTCGCACGCGCTGCACCAGCGGCGGATGGCGGCGGCACGGTTCGACGCGGCGCTGTTCACCAACCTGACGCGCGACCACCTGGACTATCACCAGACGATGGAGGAGTATCGCGCGGCCAAGCTCCGGCTGGTGGAGCTGTTGAAGCCCGCGGGCGCGGTCGTGCTGAATGCGGACGATCCGGCATGGAACGGTGTGGGGGCATCGGGAAACTGCCGGGTCGTCCGCTTCAGCACTTCCGCCCCGGCGGACGTCAGGGCGCGCGACATCCGGGTGGGGCCGGGGGGGATGGAATTCATCCTCTCCACCCCCTCGGGTGACACCGACGTGGCGCTGCCGCTGTTCGGGAACTACAACGTGGCCAACGCACTGGGGTGCGCCGCCGTGCTCTGGGCGCTGGGGTGGAGCGCCGGCGAGATCGCCGCCGGCCTCGCCTCGCTGCCGCAGGTGCCGGGGCGGCTCGAGCGGGTGAGCGGGCCGCCGCAGAGCGCCACGGTGCTGATCGACTACGCGCACACCCCCGACGCGCTGGAGCGGGCGCTGGGCGCGCTGCGGCCGCTGGTGAAGGGCCGCCTGTGGGTGGTTTTCGGCGCCGGCGGCGACCGCGACCCCGGCAAGCGCCCCGTGATGGGGCGCATCGCGTCGGAGGGCGCCGACGTGGTGGTGGTCACCTCCGACAACCCGCGGACGGAAGACCCGGAAACGATCATCGATGACATCGAACGCGGCATGGGACGTGCACCCCGCCGGCGCGTTCCCGACCGCCGCGATGCCATCAAGCACGCCCTCCTGAACGCCGCCCACGACGACCTGGTCCTGCTCGCCGGCAAGGGGCACGAAACCTACCAGATCGTGGGCACGGAGAAGCGTTCGTTCGACGAACGCCAGGTGGTGCGCGAGGTCCTTTCCGAACGGTTGCAGACGAGTGGAGGTGCCGGTTGAGCGGGTTCCGCTGGACGGCGGAGGAAGTGGAGCGGGCGCTGGAAGGCGTTCGCGCGGCGGGTGACGGCGACGGCAGGGGAGAGGGGAGAGGGGACAGGGGACAGCCGGCAACGGAGGGTCTCGTCTTCACCTCGATCTCGACGGATACGCGGAAGATCGAGGCGGGGTCGCTGTTCGTCGCCCTCAGGGGCGAGAGCTTCGACGCGCATGACTTCCTGGCCCAGGCGGCGGAGGCCGGTGCGACCGGAGCCGTCGTTTCGCGCGTTCCGGACGGTACGCCCGCGTCGCTGGTCTGCTACCTCGTGACCGACACGCTGCACGCGCTGGGCGCGCTGGGGCGGCACCGCCGCCGCGCGCTGGCCGGCAGGGTGGTGGCCGTGGCGGGAAGCAACGGGAAGACCACCACCAAGGACCTGCTCCGCGCGGCGCTCTCGCCGCGCTTCCGCGTGCATGCCACCACCGGCAACCTGAACAACCAGGTGGGCGCGCCGCTGACCCTTCTCGCCACCCCCGACGACGCGGAAGTGGTCGTCGTCGAAGTGGGCACCAACGAGCCGGGGGAGATCGAGATCCTGGGCGCCATCGTGGAGCCCGACGCCGCGGTGATCACCTCGATCGGCGAGGAGCACCTCGAGGGGCTGGGCTCCGTGGAAGGGGTGCTGGAGGAAGAGCTCGCCATCCTCCGCCACGTGCGCCCCGGCGGCGTGGCGGTGGTGGCCGAAGAGCCGCCCGAGCTCGCCGGGCGCGCGCGCCAGATCCTCGGCGAGACGACGCTGCGGGTGGCGGGGCTGGGCGACGGCGCGGACGTGCGGCCGGAAGGGGGCGAGGGGGGGATCGAGGTGCTGCCGGGCGGCGCCACCCGCTGGACCTTCCGCGGGGCGACCATCGACCTGCCGCTGCCGGGGATGCACAACGTGCGCAACGCGCTGGTGGCGCTGGGCGTGTCGGCCGAGCTGGGCGTGCCGGTGGACGACTCGGCCCGCTCGATCGCCGCCATGGCCGCGCCGAAGATGCGCAACGAGTGGCGGCGGGTGGGCACGCTGAACGTGCTGGCCGACTGCTACAACGCCAACCCGCCCAGCACCCGCGCCGCCATCGACCTCCTCGCGTCGCTCCCGGCGAGCGGGACCAAGGTGGCCGTCCTGGGCACCATGCGCGAGCTTGGCGAGCACGCCACCGAGCTGCACCGCGGCGTGGCCCGCGGCGCGCTGGACCGGCTGGGAAGCGGGATCGACACCCTCGTCGCGACGGGCGACTTCGTGTCGGCCGTGCGCGAGCTGGGCGCAGGGGACGAGGTGATCGCCGTGGAGGACCCGCTGGAGGCCTACGAGGCACTGCGGCCGCTGCTGAAGGGGAACGAGACCATCCTGCTCAAAGGGTCGCGCGGCGTGGCCCTGGAGCGGCTGATCCCGCTGCTGGAGAAGGACTTCGCCGGAGCCGAGAACGACGCCACCACCACCGCGCACGCGGGGGGCTGACCGTGCTCTACCACCTTCTGGTGCCGCTGTCCGAGCACAACATCGCGTTCAACGTCTTCCGCTACGTGACCTTCCGGGCGGCGGGGGCGGTGGTCACCGCGTTCCTGGTGGCGTTCTGGTTCGGCCCCTCCATCATCTCGCGGCTGCGGATGCTGAAGGTGGGGCAGGTGGTGCGCACCGAGGGGCCGCAGACGCACCTGGGCAAGAGCGGCACCCCCACCATGGGCGGCGTGCTGATCGTGCTGGCCACGGTGATCCCCACGCTGCTGTGGGCGCGCCTCGACCAGTTCAACACCTGGGCGGTGGTGATCACCCTGTGCGCGCTGGGCGGGCTGGGCTTCATGGACGACTACCTGAAGATCACCCGCAAGAAGACGGAAGGGCTGAAGGGGCGCTACAAGCTGCTGGGGCAGACGACGGCCGGGCTGGCGCTGGGGCTGGCGCTGGTGTTCCTCCCGCACATCGCGCCCAGCCTCGATTCGGGGATCCCCAGCTACCCGTTCGCGTGGACGCAGATCCCGTTCTTCAAGACGGTCCACATCAGCATGTGGTGGCCGCTGTACATCCTGTTCGTCACGTTCATCATCGTGGGGTGCAGCAACGCGGTGAACCTGACCGACGGGCTCGACGGGCTGGCGGCGGGGCTCAGCGCGGTCGCGGCGGTGACCTTCGCCTTCTTCGCCTACGTGCTGGGGCGGGTGGACGCGGCCAACTACCTGAACCTGTTCTACATCCCCGGCGCGGGCGAGGTGGCCATCTTCCTGGTGGCGCTGGCCGGGGGGTGCATGGGCTTCCTCTGGTTCAACGCGCACCCGGCCGAGGTGTTCATGGGCGACACCGGGTCGCTGGCCATCGGCGGGGTGCTGGGGTGCGTGGCGGTGCTGCTGCGAGCCGAGTTCCTGCTGGGAATCATCGGGGCGATGTTCGTGGCCGAGGCGCTCAGCGTGATGCTGCAGACGGTCTACTTCAAGTACACCAAGCGGAAGACCGGCACCGGCCGCCGCATCTTCCGGATGGCGCCGCTGCACCACCACTTCGAGCAGATCGGGTGGCACGAGAGCAAGGTGATCATCCGCTTCTGGATCCTGGGGATCATGTGCGCGCTGGTCGCCTTCGCCACGCTCAAGATTCGGTAGAGGGTGAGCCGGGGCGAATGAATTCGCTGCAACAACCACACGAAGTCCGCCTTCGCGGACTACCGGGGCCGGCGAGGACCGACGTTGTGGTGCACGTAGCCGGGTTCGTGGAGCGCGGAAGGCAGGGATTCGCGCAGGAGCCGGCCCCGCAACCTCTCCCGGTACGGGAGAGGTGGACGGCCTCGGCCGGCCGGAGAGGGCGCGGCGCCGCGGGATCGAACCGCCGGTTGTCGTGGACGGACTGGGCACTGGGC
>DASWMA010000768.1:0-2367 GCA_036399995.1 Longimicrobium sp.
ATCACCACCACGAACTCTTCGCCGCCGGTGCGCCCGATCACGTCGTCGCGGCGGAGCGCGGCGCGGCAGGTGGCGGCCACGCGGTGCAGCACGCGGTCGCCCACCTCGTGGCCGAAGGTGTCGTTGATGCGCTTGAAGTGGTCGATGTCCAGCGCCAGCACGCTCAGCGGCCCGGTGCCCTGCCGCGCGCCGTTCACCCGCTCGGCGGCCACGCTCAGCAGGTGGCGGCGGTTGGGGAGCCGCGTCAGCTCGTCGGTGAGCGCCATGGTGCGCATCAGCCGGGCGGTGCGCAGGTGCCGCACGGTGAGGTACGCCAGGATGCCGATGATCGCCAGCGTCAGCGCGATCACCATCGTCTGCAGCGAGCGGATGCGCGCGGCGTCGGCGTTCTCGCGCAGCAGCGCGCGGTTCTCCTGCTCCTTGCGCTCCGAGTCGAACCGCACGCGCAGCTGCGACGTGGTCTCCTCGCGCAGCCGCGTGGCCAGCGCGCTCTGCAGCGCGATCTGCTCGCCGCGCGCGTCGAACGCCTGCTTCCAGTCGCCCACGGCGGCGAAGGCCAGGGCGCGCTCGGCCTGCACCCGTTCCAGGAAGCGGTCGTTGCGCGCGGCGCGGAAGTGGGCCAGGGCGCCGTCCAGGTCGGCGAGCGCGTCGGGCGCGCGGCCCACCCGGCGCAGCGCCACCGCGCGCGAGAGCCGCGTGCGCGCAATGCTCTCCGCTTCGTCGGTGCGCTGGAAGTACGCCAGCGCGTCGTTCAGCCAGCGGAGCGCCTCGGCGTGGCGGTTCATCTTCCCCAGCACCACACCGATCTTCCGCTGGCACTCGGCCACGTCGTGCTCGTCGCCCAGGCGGCGCTCCAGCTCCAGCGCGCGGCGGAAGTACCCCAGCGCGCCGGCCAGGTCGCCCTTCAGCTCCAGCGTGCTCCCCAGGTTGTAGTACCCGGTGGCCACGTTCGTCTGCTGGCCCGCGGCCTGGTTGGACGCCAGCACCTGCCGGTAGTAGTCGATGGCGCGGTCGTACTGCGCCACGCGGTCGTCGGCATACACGTTGGCGACGGCGTTCAGCACCAGCCGGATGCGGCTCTCGTCCTTCAGCCGGGAATAGAGGGCGTACGACTCGTTCAGGTCTTCGAGCGCGCCGCCCAGCTCGCCGCGGTAGTAGCGGAACTCGCCGCGCAGCAGCAGCGCCGTGGCCAGCACGCGCGCGTCGCGCAGCCGCCGCCCCTCGCGCACGCCGAAGTCGTAGTCGGCCAGCGCCTCGGTGGGGTGGCTCCCCGCGTCGTAGGCGTAGCCGCGGCACACGCGCAGGTCGGCATGGGCGTGCTCGTCGCCGGCGGCCTGCGCTTGGGCTATCCCGCGCTGCGCCAGCCGCACCTGCGCGTCGGGCTCGATCACCTCGGCGCTCGACCAGCACTGCATCGCCAGCGCCTTCAGCCGCAGCGGCCGGTCTTCGGGCCGCTGCAGCAGCGGAAGGGCCTGGTTCACCAGCCGCAGCGCGCCTTCGTCGTCCACGTCCTGCAGCTGCTCGGCCTGCGCGAGCAGCGCGCGCGGGTCCGGCCCCTGCTGCGCGTGCAGCGGCGCGGCGGCGGCAAGCGCGAGGGCGGCGATGAAGATGCGGTCGCGCATCGATGGAGTGCGGAGGAGAACTGCGGAGGGGGAAAACAGCGGGGAATCCGGCGTTGCGTCAAAATTCGCGCGGACTCGCGCGGCGCGCCAGTGTGGCGAGGGCGCCGGAGGAGGGGCGGCGGAAGCGGATCAAACGGTTCGGCGCAGTTCCGGCTCGCGCTCGACGATCGACGGAAACTCGACGCGATCGTAGATGTCCGCGAGCGCCACGGTGCACTCCAGTGTCTCGATGGAGATCGACGCGTCGAGCCCATCGATCGCCTTCAGCGTCCACAGCTCGCCATTGCGTACGTATTGCTCCACCCGCGGCAGGTTCTGCGAGACAAGAACGTACTCGCGAAGTGAATCGAGGCTGCGGTAGTGGGCGAACTTCCCGCCCCGGTCATATTTCTCGGTCGAGTCAGAGAGGACTTCGACGATGACCGATGGATTGAGCAGCGTGTCGCCGTACGCATCCTCCAGCAAGGCCTCGCCACAATGCGCGACGAGGTCCGGATAGGTGTACAGTCCCGTCCGCGAGACTTTTACCCGCATGTCGCTCACGTACGCCTCGCACGGGCGGCCCTTCAGCCGAATCCCTATTTCCCTGGCGAGGTTGAATACGATCTGATTGTGATTGCGGCTCGCACCAGACTTGGCATGGATGCGACCGTTCACGAACTCGCTCCTGTGATCGGCGGCTCGCTCGAGGCGCAAATACTCGTCAGGCGTGTAGATCCGGTGCGCGAGGGTCGACATGGTCTCC
>DASWMA010000769.1:0-1996 GCA_036399995.1 Longimicrobium sp.
CGGCGGCCATGGCCCGCGAGTGGAAGGCGTGGCGGGCGGGAAGCCGGCGGCTGACCGTCCCCCGCTCGGCCAGCGCCGCCTCGAAGGCCTCGATCTCGTCGGCGGGGCCGGCGGCCACGCAGCTCTCCGGCGTGTTCACCGCCGCCACGTCCAGCCCCGCGGGAAGGATCTCGCGCAGCGCCGCCTCGCCCAGGGGGACGGCCAGCATGGCGCCGCCGGGAAGCGCGCCGACCAGCCGGGCACGGAGCGCCACCAGCTTCAGCGCATCCTCCAGCCGCAGCACCCCGGCAACGCAGGCCGCCACGTACTCGCCCAGCGAGTGGCCGGCCAGCGCGGAGGGACGCACGCCCCAGCCGGCCCACAGCCGCGCCAGCGCGTACTCCACCACGAAGACGGCCGGCTGCGCGAAGCGGGTGTCGTCCAGCGGCGATCCGGCGTCGTCCGGCTCCCGCCCCAGGAGCCGCCGCAGGTTCCATCCGCCCTTCTCCTTCTTCGCGGACGAAGCGTCGCCGCCGTCGTCGGAGGATGGGGGGGACGCGGGACCGCCGGGGGAGAAGAGGACGTCGCGCAGGTCGGAGCCGAGCACGGGGCGCAGGAGCGCGCAGCACTCGTCCACGGCGTCGCGGAAGGCGGGCTCGGCGTCGTAGAGCCCCCGGCCCATGTCCACGTACTGCATCCCCACGCCGGGGAAGAGGAACGCCACCGGGCGCGCCCTGCGCGGCACCGCCGACGAGCCCCGGGCCGCCGCCGCGCGCAGCAGCGCCGCGCCTTCGGCGGCGTCGCGGCAGACCACGGCCAGCCGGTGCTCCATCTGCGCGCGGCCGGCCTGCAGCGTGAACGCGGCGTCGGCCAGCGGGGGAGACGCGGATTCCAGGTGCGCCGCCAGCTTCTCCGCCGCCGCCGCCAGCGCCGTGGGCGTGCGGGCGGAGAGGGCGAGGAGCTGGAAGTCGCGCGACGGGCTCGAAGGCTCCGGCGCGGGCGCCTCCTCCAGCACCACGTGCGCGTTGGTGCCGCCGATGCCGAACGACGACACCCCCGCCCGCCGGGGCGACCCGTTGCGCTCCCAGGGGCGCAGCTCCGTGTTGACGAACACGCGGCCGCCCGACGCCAGGATCTCGGGGTGGGGGACGGCGCAGTTCAGCGACGGCGGGATCTGCCGGTTGCCCAGCGCCAGGACGGTCTTGATCAGCCCGGCCACCCCCGCCGCCGCGTCCATGTGGCCCACGTTGGTCTTCACCGACCCGATCGCCCACGGGTGCCCGCCTTCGGCGCCCGAGAGCACCTCGCCCAGCGCCTTCAGCTCGATGGCGTCGCCCAGCGGGGTGCCGCTCCCGTGCGTCTCCAGGTACTGCACCGTCCCCGCGTCGACCCCGGCCACCGAGAGCGCCTCGCGGATCACCCGCGCCTGCCCCGTCACGCTGGGGGCGGTGTACCCCACCTTGTCGGAGCCGTCGTTGTTGACGGCCGAGCCGCGGATCACCGCGTGGATGGTGTCGCCGTCCGCCACCGCGTCTTCCAGCCGCTTGAGGAGCACGACGCCCGCGCCGCTGCCGCTCACGGTTCCCCGCGCATGGGCGTCGAAGGCCCGGCAGTGGCCGTCGGGCGAGGCGATCCCGTCGGGCGAGTACAGGTAGCCGGTGCGGAGGGGAACCGGTATGGCCGCGCCGCCGGCCAGCGCCAGGTCGCACTCGCCGTTGATCAGGCTCTGACACGCCACGTGGACCGCTACCAGCGAGGTGGAGCAGGCGGTCTGCACGGCGATGGCGGGGCCGCGCAGGTTGAGCCGGTAAGCGGTCCCCGCCGCCAGGTGGTCCTTCTCGTTGGAGAGGACGATCCGCGTCCGCCCCACCGCGTGCACCAGGTCTTCCCGCCCGGCCACGCGCTCCAGGTACGAGTTGATCCCCGAGCCGCCGAACACCCCCACGGGGCGCTCCACGCGGGCGGGGTCGTAGCCGGCGTGCTCCAGCGCCGACCAGGCGCACTCCAGGAAAAGGCG
>DASWMA010000770.1:0-9537 GCA_036399995.1 Longimicrobium sp.
GGGCTGCGCGCGCCGTAGGGCACGATACCGCCGTGCCCAACGGCGCCGGGCCAGCGGCGGCGCCACACATCCCCGTGGTGCATCGATCGACGTGCACGCGCCGCCGCCGTCCCGGCCCTCCGGGCGCGCATCCCTCACGCAGCTCGGCCTGGCTCGGCCCGGGCGGTTGAGACCGCGGCAACAACCACACGAAGTCCGCCTTCGCAGAGTACCGGCTTCTGCGCAGTCGAGGCTTGGGTGCGCGCGAGAGGCTTCGTCGTGCACGCAACGCAGTCGCGCCGGGAGCGCCAGGGAGAGGGCCCCCCGAACTCCGCCACCCGCGTTCCTTCACGCGCGGCCGGTGAGGCGGCGGATGGCCCACTCGGCGGCGGCGGCCACCAGCAGGAGGGCGAAGATCAGCGTGGCGCTCGGGCCGCGTGGGGCGGCGGGGCTCGACGCGGCGAGCCGGGCCAGCGCCGGGCGCAGCGAGTCGGGCGGCAGGAACCGGCCCCCGGAGCGTGCCGCCAGCAGCGACAGCCGCGCCCAGCCCTCCGCCTCGGCAGCCGGCGGCGGGGCGGCGCGGAAGCCGGCGGTGGGCGGCTGGCCGGCGATGGCCAGCGCGTGCAGCCCGGGCGCGGCCGGCACGAACGAGCCCCGCAGCACCCCCGCGGCGGACAGGTCGCGCGCCAGCCGCACCGTGTCGGTCGCGCCGCCGGGGCGAGTGACCACCAGCGGCTGCACGGGCGCACCCGCCTCCCCACGGGCATCGTAGACGCGCACCTCGCGCCGCACACCGGCGGGCCCGGATGCGGCGGACAGGCGGATGGCGAGCGGCTCCGGCCGCGCGGACGACAGCCAGTCCACCAGCGACCGCCAGAACTCGCCGTGCTCGGCCACGCGCCCGGCCTCCATCCGCCACCTCCACGTCTCGCCGATCGCCAGCGCGGCGGCGCGGCCCCGGCCCATCGGCCGCAGCGCCAGCACCGGGCCCTGCGGCGCCGCCGCGGCCACGTGCGTCGCCGCACCGACGGCGGCGAACGGGCGCGCGGCGGCCCCCACGCGGTCCGCCGGGAGCGGCGCTAGCTCGGGCGGCGCCGACCAGCGGAGCGCGGCGCCGTCCACCGTTGCCGCCGCCGGGGCCGCGCGGACCAGGCCGAACCCCGCGACGCCGGCGCGGTCGCCCTGCAGCAGCACCCCGCCGCCCGCCGACGCCCACTGCGCCAGCGCCGCCGCCTCCGCGCCGTCCAGCGGCGCGCCGTTCAGCACCACCACCGCGTCCACCTGCGCCAGCCGCGCGGCCGAGATGGCGCCGCCCCCCGCCTGCACCGCCAGCCCGCGCCCCAGCGCGGCACCCGTCTCCACCCGGGCGCCGCTCTCCTCCAGCGCGCGGACCACGAACTTCGACTCCCAGTCCGGAAATCCGGCGCGCACCAGCACCCGCGGCGCGCCAGCCGAGTCTACCCACGCGCCGGCGGCGGCGGCCGCGCTGTCGCCGCCCGGCCACGCCACCCGCACGCCCCACTCGCGCCACCCCGGGGCCGCGGGGCGCACGCGGAACGCGCCTGCCGCCGCGCCGCTCCCGTCGGCGCGCGCCATCACGCTGTCCACCACCGCGCCCGCCTCGGTGAGGTAGACGCGCGCGCTGTCGCCCGGCGCGCCGTGCACGCGGAACGACACCGCCGCCGCGCGCCCGGCCAGCGGCCGCGCGGTGGCCGTCGCCTCCACCAGCCGCACGTCTCCCGGCGCGGCGGCGTAGAGCGGCGCCCGCTCCGCGATCCCCGCGAGCGTCTCCAGCTCCGCGGCCGTAGGCGCGCGCGGCGCCTCGTAGCTGAGCGCGGCCGGCGCCTCCCCCGTCAGCAGCGCCCCGGGCCTGGCGAGGTCGGCGGACGAACGGATGCGCACCACCCGCCCCGCCGCCGAGGCGGGCCGCCAGAGCGACGGCAGCACCAGCGCGAGGACGAGGAGCGCCAGGACGGCGGCGCGGAGAAAGGCGGGGAGGCGGGTCATGTCGCCGAGCGGAGGCGAGAATTCCAGCACGTCGGACGGAATCTACGCGGCGGCCGGTCGGGAAGGGCGAATGAATTCGCTGCAACAACCACACGAAGTCCGCCTTCGCGGACTACCGGCTGCGGTGCAGTCACAGCTTCGGTGCGCGGCACCGGCCTGGTGGGCGCGGTCGAAGTCGCCGGCGCGAAGCGCCCCAGGTCCCTCTCCCAGGTTGTTTTGGGAGAGGGACAGGCGCATCCCGGACGCGACGCAGTCGCGCCGGGATCGCCAGGGTGAGGGCCCCGCGGGGCCAGGGTGCGAGCCGGCTTCACCGCGTGAGCGCGTAGACGATCACGTTCACCGCGAAGCGGGTGTTGTCCACCGACAGGAAGCGCTTGTTGCGGTAGTGGTAGCTCCACTCGGAGCTGTAGTCCTTGTTGCTGTACAGCACGCCCAGCCGCCCGTTCACCTCCACCCCCAGCAGCTGCTCGTGCACCAGGTTGTCGCCCCAGCCGTTCAGCTCGTGGCTGGTGGTGGGCGGCTCGTCGAACACGAAGAAGGCGCGGTAGATCTCGTGCCGGTTGGGCAGCGCCTTCAGCGCCCCCGCCCCGAAGATGCGGCGCAGCTCGGCCGTGGCGGTCTTGTGGAAGGCGCCGTCCACGTCGTGGTTGTGGTCGTCGATGAAGATGAACCCGCCGCGCTCCACGAACGCCTTCAGGTTCGCGCTCTCCTGCTGGCTGAAACGGACCGGGAGGTGGCCGGTCAGGTACACGAAGGGAAAGCGGAACAGCTCGGGGCTGCCCAGGTCCACCACCGTCCCCTGCGGCGCCACGGGGATCGCCGTGTACTGCGCCACCGCGTGGATCACGTTGGTAGGCACCAGCGGCGCCGAGTTCCAGTCGCCCGACTCGTAGCGCGCGGTGGCGAACACGAACGGCGCCGGCCGCGCTGAAGCCGCCACCGTGGCGGCCAGCGACAGCGCGGCGGCCGCGCCGGCCAGCCGGCGGAGCGCGGGCCCTATCCTCATCCCCGCCCCAGGCGGCGGTAGTACTCGGCCGCGGCGGGGTCGGTGGTGGACGGGAGCGGACGCGCGCGTGTGGCGGCCGGCGGCGCGATGCGGGCGCGGGCGCGCAGGAGCAGCGCGCGGGCCTGGGCGGTCCGCCCCGCCTGCGCCTCGCCCGCGGCACGCGAGAGGAGCGCGGCCGCCTGCGCGTCACCCGTCGCGCCCGCCAGCGCGCGGGCGGCCAGCCCCGAGAGGCGGAGCGAGAGCGCGCGCGGCGAGGTCGTAGACGCGGAGGCGGCGGTGCGGTCGATCTCGGCCAGCAGTGCGTCGGCCGAGGGGAGCGGCGCGCCGGCGCCGCGGGCGGCGGGGACGGCGTCGTCCACCTTCCCCTGCCCGCGCGACGAGTCGACGTTCACCGGGTCCACGCGCACGTTGGCGGTGGGGAAGATGCGCTCCGCCTTGCGCAGCTCGTCGATGATGCGCAGCGCCTCCACCTGGTGCGGAACGGCGCCGGCGGGGGCGGCCTGGCTCAGCTCGCGCTCGGCCGCCCACATGATGTTGTAGAGGTTGAGCAGCGTCTTGTTGACGTCCAGGATCGGGTCGTTGTCGTGCCGGTGCGCGATCTCGTCCTGCGTCCCCTGCCCCGTGGCCGCCGACGCGGCCGCCGTCACCCGGTCGCTGAACGACTCGCCCCCCGTCGCCTGCCCGTTCGCGGCCTGACCATTCGCCGCTTGAGCGTTCGTCCCGGACGCGGGCGCCTCATCGTGGTCCTCGCCCCCGGCGCCGCCGCCGTGCTCGGTGAAGCCGCGCTCGACCGCCGGGTCCTGCATCCCCGCAGTCTGCCGCGTGAAGATCTGCTCGCCCACCCGCTCGCGCAGCCGCCCCTGGTCGCTGGCGATCTCGGCCGCGCGCCTGCGCAGCTCCGCCTCGGGGATCCGCGCGCGCTCGGCCTGCAGCCGCTGCGTCTTGATCAGCAGCATGCGCTGCGAGAGGAGCGGGTCCTTCGGCAGCTCCATCGGGAAGCCGACCTCGGTGTTGACCTGGTCCATCTCGTCGGGGCGGGCGATGCGGATGGTGCGCGTGCGCGACACGCTCTCGCCGGGGCCGGTGACGGTGTTGCGGTCGGATGCCACGGCGCGCACGTGGATCACGTCGCCCGGTTGCAGTTGCAGCGCGTCCAGGTCCAGCGCCAGCTCGCCGGCCACGCCGGCATCGGTCCGCCGCAGCGACCCGAACGGCCACGTCCCCTCCAGGTACTGGAAGGTCTCACCGCTGCCGCGGGTGCGGCTCCAGGAAAGGATGAACGGGCCCACCCCGTAGTCGTCCGTCGCCGTGGCGCGGATCGGCACGCGGCCGCGCGGCGTGGCCAGCACCAGGTCGGCACCGGGTGCGGTGAGCTGCACGTCGGGCGCACGGTCGGGCGTCACGATCACGGGCACCACGCGCCGCGACACCACCTCGCCCCCCGCCAGGGCTTCCAGCGAGATCCCCCGCTCGCCGGGCGACTGCGTCCATTCCACCCACCACTCGCCCCCCTCGCGCCGCACCGGCAGCGCGCCGCCGCCGATCCGCGTCGCCCGCACCGCGCTCCAGCGGCGGAAGAACGCCGAGCGCAGTCGCACCCGGCTCCCCGCCAGCGCCTGCAGCGGCTCGTCGCCGCGCCCGTCCGCCGCGGCCAGCCCGGCGTAGGCGGGCGGGGTGACCCGCCAGCGCATCTCGTCGAACACCGGCATCGGCGGGGTGGGCACGGCGGGGAGGGTGGCGGCGCGCACCTCGCGCCAGCGCTGCTCGTAGCTGTCGCGCGGCGTCACCCAGCGCCACATCGCCTCGCGCGCGGCGGTGGGGAACGCGATGGCGAAGGCCAGCGCCAGCGACCAGGCGCTGATCAGCACCACGACCGGCGGGCCCAGCCTGAGCGGGGCCACGCCGCGCACGTCCACCTCGGCCAGCCGCCGCTCGGCGTCGGCCACGAAGGCGCGGGCCACCAGCGAGTCGGGGTCGCCGATGGCCACGTCGAAGGCGGTGATCAGCCGGTTCTCCAGCTCCGGGATGCGCTCCTCGGCCAGGAGCGCGAAGCGGCGCGGCGCGGGAGGGCGCACGATGCGCCACGCCGCGACCGCCAGCACCGCGCCGCCCAGCGCGAACGGGAGCCAGCGCAGCGTCTCGCGGAGCACGGCGCGCATCGGCACCAGCAGGTCGGCGGCGACCAGCAGCACGGCCGTCGCGGCCAGCAGCGCGGGGCCGATCACCAGCGCGCGCAGCAGCACCGACCAACGCCACAGCTTGCGCACGCGCGCCACGATCCGGTCCACCGGGGGGAGGACGGGAGGTGGCGAGTGCGGCGGCTGGCGCAGGACGGTCTTCATGCGGGTCTCTTACGACGGTACGCCAAAAACGTTTCGGCCACGGCCACCAGCAGCGCCGCCGCCATCATCCACCGCCCCAGCGGCACCCCGCCCGCCGCCGCGCCCACCGCGCCGGCGGCCACCATCCGGGGCCCGGACCCCGCCAGCACCGCGCGTGCCCCGGCGTCCAGCGGCAGCTTCGCCAGCGTGGGGTTTTCGGGGGACTCACAGCCGCGCGCCAGCCGGCCGAGCACGCGCGGATACGCCGCGTCCAGCACCATCTCCCCCCCTGCGAGGTGCGTCCCCACCACCACGATGCAGCCGGTGCCGGCACGCCGCGCCACCGCGGCGGGGCGGCCGTCGTCCCACGCGGCGATCACCGCCGCGCCGCGCCCGGGTCCCCCCGCCACGCGCGACGCCGCGCCCGGCAGGTGCGCGCCGTCGTCCAGCCACATCGCCCCCGCCGCACTGTCCGCGCCCGCGGCGCGCGCCCACGGCAGATCGGCGGGGATGGAGGCGAACGCGGCCGCATCCACCAGCAGCGTGGCGCCGCGCCCGGCACGCTGGACGACCTCCCGCGCGATGGCCAGAGGCAGCGGTGCGGCGGCCACGACCAGCTCGGCGCCGTCCCCCGGGATCGACGCACCGGGCACGGCCACCGTCACCGTCCACCCCACCGCCTGCAGCGCCGCCACTGGGTACCGCGCCGCCCGGTCGGCGGGGTCGGCCAGGAAGAGCGCGCGCCTGGGCTTCGACACCGTGTCGCCGCGAGTCGTGTCCGCCCCGGCGTCGAAATCCGCGTCCGGCAGCGCGACCAGGTCGATGGCGCCCGGCCAGGCGGCGCGGCGCAGGGGGGCGAGGCCGGCGCTCCATCCTCCCCAGCGTGGCCGCGTGATCAGCGTCACCCGCACCGAGTCTGCCCCGCGCAGCCCGCGCGCGGCGGCGGGGAGGGCGCGCAGGGCGGCGGCGTAGCGCATCGTCGCCGCGGATGGCGGCGCGGCGGCCAGCGAGTCGAAGAGCGCCGGGGTGATGCGCCGGCGCGGCAGGTGGACGGCGGCGGTGTCGAACAGCACCAGCTCGCCGCGCGCGCGTCCGTCCGCGCCCACCAGCCTCTGGCGCGCTGCCGCGACGGCCGCCGCCCATCCGTCGCCGGCGGACATCGCGGCTCCACGGTCCAGCAGCACGATCTCGTTGGTCCCCTGTGCGTCCGGAACCCAGGCGGGGCGCGAGAAGGCGGCCCCGGCCAGGAACAGCAGCAGCATCCTCAGCGCCAGCAGCAGCGCGTCGGTGGGGCGCGAGAAACGGATGGCGGTCCGCGCGTCCGGGGTGAGGAAGCGCTCGGTGGGGAGCGGCGCGCGCGCGGGCGGGCGCCGCCGGATCAGGTGCAGCGCCAGGGGCAACAGCGCGGCCAGCGCACCGGCCAGCACGAACGCGGGGGTGGCGAAGGTGATCACCGCGCTACCCGCGCCTCCGGTTGACCCACGCCACCAGCGCCTGCTCCACCGGCTGGGCGGTGGAGAGCGGCACGTATTCCACGCCGCGCTCCCGCAGGCGGCCGGCCAGCGAATCGTAGTATGCGGCCACGCGCCGGGCGTAGCCGGCGTCCTGCCGCGGGGTGGCGGGCACCTGCCGCGCCGGGTGCTCGGGGTCGAAGAAGAGCCCCGCGTCGGGCGCCGCGTCCCCCGTTTCTTCGGGTGTCAGCACCCGCAGCACCATCACCTCGTCGCCGCGCGCGCGCAGGCGGCCGGCGGCGGCAACGAAATCGGCCCCGTCGTCGTCCTCGAGCAGGTCGGAGATCACGATCACGCGCCCGCCACGTGGCATCATCGCCCCCACGCGGTCGAGCAGCTCCGGGGCGCCGCCGTTGCCGCCGGGCTGCAGCCGCTCGAGGTTCAGCAGCAGGTCGTGCAGGTGCCCCTTCCGCGCGCGCGGCGCCAGCAGCAGCCGCGGCTCGGCGCCGAACGCGGCCAGCCCCACCGCGTCGCCCGCGCCGATCATCAGGTGCGCCAGCGCGGCGGCCACGTAGCTGGCGTAGCGCAGCTTGGTGACCCCGCCCGCGCCGCCGTAGTCCATCGACGCAGACGCATCCACCACCACGTACGCCTGCAGGTTGGAGCGCTCTTCGAACTCGCGCACGTACAGCCGGTCGCTGCGCGCGTAGAGCTTCCAGTCCAGGTAGCGCACGTCGTCGCCCTGCTGGTAGTCGCGGTGCTTGGCGAAGTCTTCCCCCGCGCCCCGCAGCGGCGAGCGGTGGATCCCCGCCTGGAAGCCACGCACCACCGTCTTGGCGATGATCTCGAGCCCACCCAGCCGCTCCAGCATGCCAGGGGGGAGAAAGGCGGTGGACGACGTCATCGCCGCGCCCCCGCGAAGTTCCGCGCGGATGCGGAGGCGCCTCCTCTCACGGCCGCTGCCCCACGAGCGGAGAGCCACGCCGCGTGCCGCCCTGCCGGAGGCGCGGAGACAGGCCTCGCGGGCGCAGTCCGCGGAGGCGGACTTCCCGCCCTTCCAGCGGCGGGTTTCAACCCGCCGTGCGGGACGGCGGCGCCAGTCCACGCCGGCGCACTCAAGCCTTCGGAGGCGCGGGCGGTGTCGTGTTGCACGTCTGGTCGTTGCGGTGGATTCATCACCCGATGGTCATACGATCCCGCGGCGCGCGGAGCAAGGCTCGCCCCCGATGCCTACCCGAATGAGACGAGCGCGGATCCCGAAAGGATGCCGCGCTCGTCATCGAGTTCGATTTGCCCACCACGCCTGCACCTCGTCGGGCCACCGGCCAACCGCACGATCTGCGAGGGTTCGTGCGAGGGAATTTGCGAGTGAACTCGCCGCTACAACGGCACGCAGTCCGCCTTCGCGGACTTCCCCGCACCAGCATCTTCGCAACGAGCAGAGATCCACCGCAACAGCCTCGCGCGGTTTGCGAGGCTTCCCGTAGTTGTAGCTCGTGGCTTCAGCCGCCCGTCACGAAGCCCGTCGAAGCGGCTACTGGGCTCGCCCCGCCCGGACCCAGCCTCGCGCGTTTGCGAGGCTCCGTGCCGTTTTCAGCCCGCGGGGTCACCCGCCTTTCGATGAGGGGCGGACGGGCTCAGCTCGCTTTCGGCATGGCCAGCACGCGGTTCAGGAACGCCTCGGCGCGCTCCAGCACGGCGCGCTTGCCGGGAAAGCGCAGCAGCCGGTGCGCTTCCTCGTACGGCGCCCAGCGGAAGGCCTCGGCCTCGTGCGAGATGGTGACGGCGTCGGTCATCGCCTCGGCCACGAAGTACACCACGCGCTTCACGATCAGCACGCGGTTCTCGCCCTTCCCCTGCGTGAACACGTAGCGCTCTTCCTCGCGGAAGCCGGGGAACACGCGGTAGTCGCCCTCGCGCACGCCCGCCTCCTCCTGCAGCTCGCGCTCGGCGGCGATCTCGTCGGTCTCGCCGGCCTCCACGCCGCCCTTGGGGAACTCCCAGATCGGCCGCCGCGTGAGGGCCGAGCGCACCAGCAGGTAGCGCCGCTCCCCCCCGGTCAGGTGGAACAGGACGATCCCGGCGGCGATCTGTGACATCCTCCTCAAATGCCACCCTCCGGGCGGGGCGGTGCGCGGATGAACCCGCGGCCAATCTGCTACGCAAATCGCTGACAGGCAACGGGCATCGCTTTTGCGCCACGGCGTGCTTCCACGAGGATTTATCCCATCCGGGGGCCATGACCGAGCCCAGCACCCCTCCACACACGCCGCGGCACCCCGATCCGGCCGGCGACGAGCCGATCTCCGTGCTGCTGCGCCGCCTCGGCACCGACACCGCCGCGCTGGTGCGCCAGCAGGTGGCGCTCGCCCGCGCCGAGCTCACGCAGAACGTGCGCACCGCGGCCGGCGACGCGGCGAAGCTCGCCGCCGGCGCCGTGACGGCCGCGGTGGGCGCGCTGGTGCTGCTGGAGGCGCTGGTGTTCGGCCTGGGCGACCTGCTGGGCGGCCGCTACTGGCTCGGCGCGCTGATCGTGGGCGTCCTGGTTGCCGCCGCGGCGGCCGTGCTCCTGCTGGCCGGCCTCCGCGCCACCCGGTCGCACTCCCTGGCACCCGGGCGGACGCTGGCCACGCTCCGCGAGACCGGCGACTGGGCGAAGGCGGAAGCGTCGGCGCTGCGCTCCAGCCTCACCGGCGCGAGCGAGGGCGTGGCGGACGGACGCGCGGTGATGGATCGATCCGCCGCCCGCACCCTCGCACCCTCGCACCTTCGG
>DASWMA010000771.1:0-6134 GCA_036399995.1 Longimicrobium sp.
TGGCGCTGGCGCCCGAGCCGCCGTAGGTGGGCTCGCAGGTGATGCCGATCTTCACGACACGTCCCCAGTCCCCGGGGCCGAGTGCCCAGTCCCGCCGTCGATCCGTCCGCGTACCCGCGGTGGCGCGTTCAGATCCGCTCCGTGGCCGCGCGCCAGGCGGCGGCGATCTCGCCGGCCAGCTCGGCGCGGGGGCGGGTGGCGTCGAGCCGCACGGCGCCGGCGGGGAGCTGCGTGCGGTTCCAGGTGTCCTGCCGCTTGGTGTAGGCGCGGGTGTTCTTGCGCACCAGCTCCAGCGCCTCGTCCAGCGTCCGCTCGCCGCGCAGGTACGGGATCAGCTCCGCGTAGCCGTGCGCGTTCAGCCCCGGCGCATCCTCGCCGTAGCGCGCCACCAGCCCCTTCACCTCGTCCACCAGCCCGTTCTCCACCATCGCGCCCACGCGCGCGTCCACCGTGGCGCGCAGCCGCTCGCGCGGAACCACGAGAACGAAGGGGAGGACGGGAACGCCGGGCTCCTCGGGCGGTGAGTTGCGGTGCCACCACGCCAGCGGCCTGCCGGTGAGCAGCGGCACCTCCAGCGTGCGCATCAGCCGCTGCCGCCCGCCCCAATTCTTCAGCCGCGCCGCCCCCTCGGGGTCGACCTCCTCCAGGCGCCGGAGCAGCTCCTCGTCGGTCATCCGCTCCATCTCCGCCGCCAGCGCGGCGCGGCGGGCGGGGTCCAGCTCGGGCTCGTGGAAGATGGGGTCGGTGAGGGCGCGGAGAAAGAAGCCGGTGCCGCCCACCAGCATCGGCACGCGGCCGCGCGCGCGGATCTGGGGGATCACCTCGCGGGCGTAGCGCGCCCACTGCGCCGCGCTGAAGCGGTGGCTCGGCTCCACCAGGTCGATCCCGTGGTGCGGGATTCCCGCGCGCTCCTCGGGCGTGGGCTTGGCGGTACCCACGTCCATCCCGCGGTAGACGGAGCGCGAGTCCATGGAGACGATCTCGCCGTCCACCCGCCGCGCCACCTCGATCGACAGCGCCGTCTTCCCCGACGACGTGGGGCCCACGAGGGCGAGCGCCTGGGGGACTGCGCCCGCGCCGGCCGCGCCCGCGCCGGACGAGGGGGACGCCTCAGCGCCGGGCGGCGGCGACGAATCCGGCGACATCGCACGCGAAGCGTTCGGTCTCGTCCAGGTAGACGAAGTGCCCGCTGTTCGGTCCCATACGGTTCCTCCATTCCGACCACCACAATCCCTGATGCGCGCGCGTGCGCCGCGGCACCACCGAAGCCGGTAGTCCGCGCAGGCGGACTTCGTGTAGTCGTTGCAGCGAATTCATTCGCCCCGGCCAGCCTCTGCCCTCACCCGCTCCGTCCGAATCGCCGGTGCAGCTCCGCCATCGACAGCTGGATGACAGTCGGCCGGCCGTGGATGTCGTGGTACGGCAGCTCGGTGGCGAACAGGCGGTCGAACAGCTCCGTCATCTCGCGCTGCGTCAGCTTCTGCCCGGCCTTGATGGCGCCCTTGCACGCCATGGTCAGCGCGATGCGCTGGTGCTGCGTGCGCGCGCTGTCCACCAGCGGCGAGCCGCCCGCCAGCTCGGCGATCATCTCGCGCAGGCAGCGTTCCGCATCGAAGTACGGGTGGGGATTGGGAACGGAGTGCACGATGATGGCACGCCCGCCGAACGGCTCCACCTCGAACCCCGCGCGCTCCAGCACCCCGCGCACCTGCTCCACGATCGCGTATTCGGCGGGGGAAAGACGCAGGGTGATGGGGAAGAGGAGGCGCTGGCTGGCCATCTCGCCGGTGTCGAAGCCGCGGACGATCTCTTCGTACAGCACCCGCTCGTGCGCCGAGTGCTGGTCCACCAGGATCAGCCCCTGCCGCGTTTCGGCCAGGATGTAGGTGTTGTGCACCTGCCACATCATCGCCGCGGGGCCGATCAGCTCCGCGGCGGCCGCCGCCGGCTCCTTCGCGGGCGCGGCGGGCGCCGTGCCGCCGCCGGTCACGAACAGCGCCATCTGCGCCTCGGCCGGGTCGGCCACGGCGCTCGCCGCCGCGCCGCCGTCGCCGGCGGGCGCGCCCGCGGCGCCGTAGCCGGGCCCCACCTCGCGCACCGCCCGCACGCCGTAGCCGGCGGGGATGGCGTACGTCACCGGCTCGGCCTCGGCGCCGCGCACGCCGATGCTGGGGGTGCTCGCCAGCCCCGCGAGCGCGGCGCGGACCCCCTCCTCCAGCGCGCGCTCCACGCCCACGCGGTCGCGGAAGCGCACCTCGGCCTTGGCGGGGTGCACGTTCACGTCCACGTCGCCGTCTGGCACTTCCAGGAAGAGGAAGAACGAGGGATAGACGCCCTGCGGGATGGTGGTCTTGTAGGCACGGTCGACGGCCTTCGCCAGGTAGCGGTCGCCGAACGAGCGGCCGTTGACGAAGAGGTACGCCTTGCGCCCGCCCGGCCGCGAGCTGTGCGGGCGCTGCACCAGGCCGGTGATGGCCACGCGCCCGTCGCGGTGGGCCACGGAGATCAGCTCATCGGCCGCGTCGCCGCCCCAGATGCCGCCGATGCGCTCGGCCACCGTGGCCGTGGCGGGAAGTGCCAGCACGTCGCGCCCGCCGGAGTCGAGCGAGAAGGCGACGTGCGGCTGCGCCAGCGCCAGCGTGGTCACCACGTCGCCGATGGCGCGGTTCTCGGCCGCGGTGCTGCGCAGGAACTTGGCGCGCGCGGGCACGTTGAAGAACAGGCTGCGCACCGAGATGCTGGTGCCGCGGCGGCGGGCGCACTCCTCCACCCCGGCGATCTGCCCGGCCGTCACCATCACCCGCGTGCCGTCGCCGTCGCGCTCGGCCGTCTCCAGCACGAAGCGCGAGACGGAGGCGATGGAGGGGAGCGCCTCGCCACGGAACCCCAGCGTGCGGATCGCCGCCAGGTCATCGGCCGACTTGATCTTGCTGGTGGCGTGGCGGTCCACGGAAAGGAGCGCGTCTTCCTTCCCCATCCCGTGCCCGTCGTCGCTCACGCGGATCTCGGTCTTCCCGCCGTTGCGCACGGTCACCTCGATGCGCGTGGCGCCCGCGTCGAGCGCGTTCTCCACCAGCTCCTTGACGACGGACGCGGGCCGTTCCACCACCTCCCCGGCGGCGATCTGGTTGGCGAGCTTCTCGGGGAGGATCTGGATGCGGCGCGGCATTCGGTGCGGCGGAGGTTCGGGCGAAATTCGGTTTGCGAGCGTGAAGGTAGACGGGCGCGGAGAGCCGGTCAACGGCTTGACAGCGGCCCCCGGAACCGCACCCACGCAGAGCGCCCTCCGGCGCCGGAGCTTCGCGTCGGAGGGCGCTCCGTCATCCCGGTTCGATGAGCACAGGGCGGTGAGCGCTGGCTCCATGTTCCTTCTCGTTCGGCCATGATCCTGAAGTCTCATCTCATACCGAATCCGCAAGAATCGTTGACGTGACCGGCCCCGCTGGGGTGTCACACAGAGGCACGGAGAACACGGAGAACTGCGGCAGTTTCTCTGTGTTCTCCGTGTCTCTGTGTGAGACTTCAGCAGTATCTCTTGCAGTAACGAATCAAGCGGATTTCGTATCACACGGAGGGAACGGAGGAAACGGAGGAACAACAGCAGTCCTCCGTTTCCTCCGTTCCCTCCGTGTGAAACCCGTTGTTGAATGTACCACCGTCGTGGAATCATCCTCAGGTAACGAGCAGAGCGCCCTCCGACGCTGAACGTTGCGTCGGAGGGCGCTTCATCACGCTGCTGCCGCGCCGCGCTTTACGGCTGGCGCACGTAGTTGAACGGCCGCGCGGCGCTGTCGGCGATGGCGAGGGTGCCGGCCAGGGTGTCGCCGCGCAGGGTGCCGGTCCAGCGCTCGCGCACGCCGGTGTCGCGCAGGATGTCGAGCCACACGGCGCCGGAGCGGTTCCACTTCCCCACCACCGTGGTGTTCCCCGCCCGCCCGGCCAGGTTGCTGTACGTCCCTTCACCCAGCACGCTGTCGCCGTGGACGCGAAGCTCCATCGCCTCGGTGTAGCGCGAGGGCGCCTCGCGGTGCAGCCAGGTGCCGGTCACGTCCTTCGCCGTGGGCGCCGGTGCGGTCACCGGCGGGCGACGGCACTGCATGGCGGTGAGCACCAGCAGGGCGGCCACGGCTGCCAGGGGGCGCGCGCGAGAGATGCGGTTCGTCATCGCACGATGGGGGTGTCGGGTGGTTGGGGAGGAACGCTCATGATGATCGGGAGATCCAGCCGCGCCCCGGAGCCGTGGCTCACGGGGCGTGCGATCGATCCTTCGGCCTGCGGTTACCGCTGGTGACGCGGCCCGGGCGTGGGGCCGCCCCGGCATCACGCCGCTGATCGTCGGCGGGGAGCGGAGCGCGGATCAACCCGCGGCGGCCCGGAGCTCCTCCAGCTTGGCCCAGCCCTGGCCGGCCTCGAGCGCGGCCTCGGCCGCGCGGACGCCGTCGACCAGGGTGGGCGCCAGCTCGGCGCAGTAGATCGCGGCGCCGGCGTTCAGCGTGACCGCGGCGCGAGCCACGCCGGCCACAGTGCCGCGCAGCACGCCTTCCACGGTCTCGGCGTTCTCCTGCCGGTCGCCGCCCGCCAGCCCGGCGGGGGAAAAGCCCTCCCACCCCAGCTCGGCCGCGGGGTCGAAGGTGCGGCGCCTCGTCGCGCCCTCGCGCACCTCGATCATCTCGGTGATGCCGACGGGGCTCAGCTCGTCCATCCCCGGCTGGCCGTGCACCACCAGCGCGCGCTCGTGCCCCAGCTCGGCCAGCGCGCCGGCGATCAGCTCCAGCAGCGCGGGGTCGCTGACCCCCACCACCTGCCGCCGCGCGCCGGCGGGGTTGGTGATGGGCCCCAGCACGTTCATGATGGTGGGCATCCCCAGCTCGCGGCGGATCGGGCCGACGTGCTTCATGGCGGGGTGATGCAGCGGGGCGAACATGAACACGATCCCCGTGCGCTCCAGCACCCGCGCCTCTTCGGCCGGCGACAGCTCCAGCCGCACGCCCAGCGCCTCCAGCACGTCGGCGCTGCCGCAGCGGCTGGTGAACGAGCGGTTGCCGTGCTTGGCCACCCGCACCCCCGCCCCCGCGGCCAGCAGCGCCGCCGCGGTGGAGATGTTGAAGGTGGTGAGCGCGCCGCCGCCGGTGCCGCAGGTGTCCACCAGCCCCGCGGGGTCGCCCGGCACCGGCACCATCGCCCGCCGCAGCGCGCGCACGCCGCCCGCCACCTCCTGCGCCACCGCGCCGCGCACGCGGATCGCCACCAGCAGCGCCGCCATCTGCACGGGCGTGGCGCGCCCCTCCATCACCTCGGTGAACGCCGCCTCGGCCTCGGCCGCGCTCAACGGGCGCACGGCGGCCTGCCGGATCAGCTCCCCCACGTCCGCGTCGGCCACCACCGCTTGCTCCGTCACGCCGGCAGCTCCGCGAAGAGGCGGCGGGTGAGGCCGGCGTGGTCCACCAGCAGCCCCACGCACAGCGCCACCAGCCGGAGCTGCTCCACCTCGTAGTCGTCCACGGTGCCCGCGCGGAAGTTGCTCAGGTTCAGCACGCCGTGCAGCTGCCCGCGGCAGAGCAGCGGGAGGGAGACGAACGCCGGCCCGGTGTACCACGCGTCGCGCATCAGCGGGTGGGTGACGCCCTCGTCGGGGTCGCGCACCACCAGCGGCATCCGCGAGCTGGCCACGGCGCCCGAGATCCCCCGCCCCATCGGCACCCGCACGCGCTCGGCGTCCACCATGGGCGGCAGCCCCACGCCGGCGCACAGGCGCAGCTCGGGCGTGCCGCCGGTCTCGTCGATCAGCAGCAGCGAGCAGCGGTTCCCCCCGAACGCCTCCGAGACCGTCTTCACCACCTCGTCGGCCAGCTCCTGCGGGGGCATCCCGGCGGCGCTGCGCTCCATCAGCTTGCGCAGCAGGTAGAGGACGCGCGTCTGCCGCTGGTGGCGCTGCGAGCGGCGGTCGATCTCCACGTGCGCTTCCATCAGCATCTCGGTGGCGCTGGCGGCGGCGCGCTCCAGCGCCTCCATCCGCGTGCGCATCGACGCCAGGTCGCGCCGGGCCTCGTCCATCGCCGCGTCGCTCTCCTTCGCCACCGGGGCGGCGGCCAGCGAGCGCACCGCCTGCACCCGCGCCTCTTCGGCCTGCTGGC
>DASWMA010000772.1:0-2738 GCA_036399995.1 Longimicrobium sp.
CCGCCCCCCCCCCCCCCCCCCCCCCCCCCCCCCCCCCCCCCCGCCGCAGCCGGCACGATCCCGGGGAGACGCAGCGACAATGGCCTGCGTCGTCTGACGCCTCACCCCTCGATCGCCTTCGCCAGGTCCGCGATCAGGCGCTGGTGCTCGTCCAGGCGCAGCTTGTGGCTGGCGCGGTTCACGATCAGGCGCGCGGTGGACGAGGCCACGTCGTCCACCACCACCAGCCCGTTCTCGGCCAGCGTGCGGCCGGTCTGCACCAGGTCCACGATCCAGTCGGAGAGCCCCAGCAGCGGCGCCAGCTCCACCGAGCCGCTGATGCGGATCAGCTCCACCTGGATCCCCCGCCCCGCGAAGAAGCGGCGCGCGCTCTCCACGTACTTGGTGGCCACCCGCGGGATCCCGCCGCCCGAGAGCCGCGGATACGGCGCGTCGGCCGGCGCCGCCACCGCCAGCCGGCACCCGCCGAAGCCCAGGTCCAGCGGCCGCAGCACGTCGGGGCCGTGCTCCTCCAGCACGTCGAGCCCCGCCACCCCCGCGTCGGCCACGCCGGCCTCCACGTACACCGGCACGTCGCCGCTCTTCACCGGGAGGAACTCGAAGCGGCCGTCGGCGCTGGGCAGGATCAGGCGGCGCGTGTCGCGGGCGGCGGGGTCGATCGCCGAGCCCATCCGCTCGAACAGCAGCAGCGCCTCGTCCATCATCCGCCCCTTGGGAAGCGCGATGCGCAGCGGCCGGCTCACGGGGCGTCCTCCGCCAGCAGGTCGGCCAGCGCGTCGGTCTCCAGCGCGAAGCCCACGGCGGGGCGGTCGGCGCCGTACAGCGCCAGCAGGCCGTCGTAGCGCCCGCCGTAGCCCACCGCGCGCCCCACCCCGGCCACGAACACCTCGAACTGGATGCCGGAGTAGTAGCCCAGCCCGCGGATCTCGCCCAGGTCGTACACCACGTGGCGGCGCTCGTCGTCGGTGAGCAGCGCGTCCACCTGGCGCAGGCGCTCGATGGCGTCCTCGGCCTCGCGCCCCGAGGCGAGCGAGCGGGCGCGCGCCAGCACGTCGCCCCGGCCGATCAGCTCGGGGAGCTCCACCAGCGCGCGCGCCACCGCCGCCGGCGCGCCGAACTCGCGGGCGCCGGCCGCCAGCGCCGCGCGGTCCTTGCGGTCGATGGCCGTGCGCAGCGCCTCGGCCTGCTCCGGCGGCAACCCCTGCAGCAGCGGGCGGATGAAGCGGATGTCGCCCAGGTTGATCTGGAACTCGCCCACCTCCAGCTCGCGCATCAGCCCCACCACCAGCCGCAGGCTCTCCACGTCGGCCCCGGCCGAGGGGTCGCCGATCAGCTCGCCGCCCAGCTGGAAGATCTCGCGGCGGCGGCCCACCCCCTCGGGCTCCTGGCGGTACACCTTGCCGGCATAGGCCAGCCGCAGCGGCCCCGGGGCGTCGGCCAGCCGCGTGGCCACCATCCGCGCGATGGCGCTGGTGAAGTCGGCGCGCAGCGCCACCAGCCGCCCGTCGCGGTCCACGAAGCGGATCAGCCGCGACGCCAGCTCGGGGCCGGCGCTGCGGGTGAACACCTCTTCGTATTCGAAGGTGGGCGGGATCACCTCCTGGTAGCCGTGCGCCTCGCACAGCGCGAACCAGGTGCGCTGCACGCGCCGGCGGCGGCGGACGTCGCCGGCCAGCAGGTCCTGCGAGCCGGGGGGGACGTTGGGGATCAGGGAAGGCATGGCGCGCCAAACTATCGGGAGCGCCGCGCGCCGGCAACGCGTGCGGATGGGAAGTCCGGACGTGGACCGAATTTACGCACTGGGCACGGCGCTTGCTTTACTGCTACCACGAGTGGCACGAAGTACCGTGGTTTCACCCGAACGGGGAGGCACTTGTGGATATCATCCTCATCATCGCCATCGTACTGCTGCTGCTGGGCCTGCTGGGCGTGGGCGGCGTGATCGGCGCCCTGAAGAGCGTCGCGTGGATCCTGCTGATCATCGCCGTGATCGTGATCGCGTGGCGTGTCATCAGCGGCCGTCGCCCGGTCTGACGCCAGGCCGCACGGACGACTGACGTAGCAACGCGGGGGCCCTGACCGGGCCCCCGCGTTCTGCATTCAAGACCCTTCGCCTTCCGGGCCGCCGACGCCGTGCGACGGCCGACGTGCCGTCACCACATGTTCGGTGGCGGGGTGTAGAACTGGCAGCAGCCATTCGCGCACGCCATCCATCCGTAGGGGCCTCCGGGGCCGCTGGTGAGCGTGTCGCCCGCGGCGACCGTGGTGACGCGGTCGCGCCAGCGCGCGGTCGGCTCCGTCCACACGTGCCCGTCGGGGTTGGGGCGGAAGCCCCACGGTTCGGTGAACGCGATGCGGCCCTCGGTGTTGCGGTACATGACCACCGCGCGGGTGGGGCTGGTCACCATCAGGTAGGCGGTGTCGCCGGCGGCGTCCGCGGGGAAGCCGAGCTCGGCCGACACCGTGTTGTCGTGGCGCACCAGCCGGCCCATCACCCGCATCCCCTCGGGGAACGCGTCGGCGCGCAGGTACATCGTGCGGAACTCGGCGGCGATCGTCACGTCGGCGGGAGTGCACGTGGAGCAGCCCTTCACGAGCCGGCGGTCCGACACGCCCAGGGTGAAGTTGAGGCGCGACAGGTACCCCGCGGCGCGAGCCCACGGCTGGTTGGGAGCCAGCGAGAAGTCGCGCACGAGGTCCACCGCCGGCGTCGGGGCCGGGGTGGGGGCGGATGCGAG
>DASWMA010000773.1:0-2879 GCA_036399995.1 Longimicrobium sp.
GCCGTCGCGCTGGCCCACGCTCACGAACAGCCGCGCGAATGCCGCGGTGGCGCCCCCCGCGGTGCTCTCGCGCGGCGCCGCCGCCGTACGCCCCTGCGCGCGCGGGCCCGCGGACCCGGCCGCCGTGCTCTTCCCGCCCTCCTCGTCGGGCGCGGGCGGGCGCTTGCGCAGCAGCGCGGCCACGGCGGCGGCCACCTCGGCGGCGGTGAAGTCTTCGAAGAGCGGCTCCAGCACCAGCATCTGCGCGCCCAGGTCTTCCTCGCGCACGGCGCGGCGCACCTCCTGGCGGAAGCGGCGCAGCTCGTCGGTGGCGGCGGGCGCGTCGCCGGTGATGCCGGCGGGGCGCGCCTCCATGGCCGCGCGCCCGGCGATGTCGCGCAGGTGCTGCAGCTCGCGCGGCTCCACCAGCACGAAGCCGGTGTGCTCGCCGCCGCCGTGCCGCGCCTTGAGGCTCGCCTCGTCACCGGGGACGTCGAACGAGATCACCGTGCCCGATGCGTCGGCGGCTGCCTCGTCGCTCCCCACCACGATCACGTCGGCTTCGTCATCCTCCGGGTCGCCGATCATGAAGCCGCGCAGCGCCAGCGACTCGGCCACCTGCGCCGCGCGCTCGTCGGTGCGGCAGATCAGCAGCGGGGGCGCGTCGCCGTCGCGGTCGCCGCCCAGCAGGCGCGCCACCACGTCCACCTTCTGGCGCTCGCTCACCGGCACGTAGCCCACCATCCCGGTGATCGGCTCGGGCTCGGCGTTGGGGTCGGGCGAGGCGGCCTGCGTGGGGTAGCGGATGGCGCGCTTCACCCGGCGGTCCACCAGGTCCTGCACGGTGGCGGTGATGGCGGCGCTCACCACCACGCGCTGCGCGGTGCGGGGCACGTTGTCGAAGATCGTCTCCAGCGCCTCCCACCCGCCCAGCGTCTCGATGTCGCTGGCGCCGTCGATCACCACCGCCTCCACCGCCTCGAGCTTGACCCCGGAGGTGCGCACGGCCTCCATCACCTGCTGCGGGGTGGCCACCACCACGTCGGCCTGCCCCGGCGGCGTGCCCCACCCGGCGCCGAGCGCCGTCAGCGCCAGCTCGGCGGCACTGGCTAGGGGCACCAGCGAGAGCGCGGTGTGCTCGGCGCTCTCGGGGGTGGGCACCAGCACCAGCACGCGCGTGCCCGGCTCGTCGTCGGCGCCGGCCTGCTCGCCCTCGTCGGCGGCGGGGGCGCGGGGCTCGATGCGGTCCAGCACGCCCAGCGCGTACGCCAGCGTCTTCCCCGAGCCGCTGGATGCGCGCGCCACCAGGTTCCCCTCGCGCCGCAGCACGGGGATGGCTGCCTGCTGGAACGCGGTGGGGTGCTCGATCCCCTCCTCTTCCAGCGCCATCAGGAGAGGCTCGCGCAGCCCCAGGTCGTTGAACGAAGCCATGCTGTTGTCCGATCCGTCGGGTCCGTGTGGTGTTGCTCAGAAGGGCGGCCAATGTAGCAGACAGCAAGTCTCCTGCCTACCCGGAGCACACGCCAGCGGCGATCAGGAGGGTGCTTCCGGACGGCAGGGGCGAATGAATTCGCTGCAACGACCACACGAAGTCCGCCTTCGCGGACTACTGGCATCGGCGCGGCCGTCGCCAGGGTGCACGGCACCGCTATCGGTGCACCGAGACACCTGACAACAACCGGGCTCGTCCTCCGACACGCCGGAATCGCGTCGCTCACGATCGTCCGCAGGCCACACCGACCGTCCCTCCCCTGCAGTTCGGGGGAGGGACAGGCGCGCAGCGCCAGGGAGAGGGCCCCGCGCGAGTTGCCGGCGCAGAAGCGCAGTCCTATCCTCCCGCCGTCCCAAGCTCTGCCTGACGATTCTCTCCCACCGAGACCACACCGTGCCCCACGGCCCCCTTGCCGGCCTGCGCGTGCTGGACCTGAGCCGCGTGCTGGCCGGCCCGCTCTGCACCATGATCCTGGGCGACCTGGGCGCCGACGTGGTGAAGGTGGAGCGCCCCGGCACCGGCGACGACACGCGCACCTGGGGCCCGCCCTGGTCCGAAGGGCCGGACGGGCGCGAGTCGGCCTACTACCTGTGCGTCAACCGCAACAAGCGCTCGGTGGCGGCAGACCTGAAGACGGAGGAGGGGCGCGCGCTGGTGCGCCGGCTGGCCCGCGACGCCGACGTGCTGGTGGAGAACTTCGCGCCGGGGACGATGGAGCGCGCCGGGCTGGGGTGGGACGATCTTTCGGCCGACAACCCGCGGCTGGTGTGGTGCACCATCACCGGCTACGGCGCCGAGGGGCCCGAGGTGGGTCGGCCGGGCTACGACTTTTCCGTGCAGGCGCGCGCGGGGTGGATGGCCATCACCGGCGAGCCCGGCGGCGCGCCGAACAAGGTGGGCGTGGCCGTGGTGGACGTGCTGACGGGGCAGAACGCCGCCCTCGCCATCCTGGCCGCGCTGCGCGAGCGCGACGCGGGAGGGCAGGGCCAGCGCGTGGAGGTGAGCCTGTTCGACAGCGCGCTGGCCGGGCTGGTGAACGTGACGCAGGCCGCGCTGGTCACCGGCCGCGAGCCCGTGCGCTGGGGGAACGCGCACGCCACCATCGTCCCCTACCAGACCTTCGACGCGGCCGACCGGGCGATCGTGGTGGCCGTCGGCAACGATGCGCAGTGGCGGCGCCTGTGCGAGGCCCTCGGTGCGGACGCGCTGCTGGCGGACGCGCGCTTCGCCACCAACCCCGGCCGCATCGAGCACCGCGCCGAGGTGTCGGCGGCGCTGGCGGAGATCATCCGCGGCGGGACGGCGGCGGAGTGGCTGGGCGTGCTGGAGACCGCCGGCGTCCCCTGCGCGCCGGTGCAGACGGTGGGCGAGGCGCTGCGCGACCCGGTGCTGACGGAGCGCGGCGGCA
>DASWMA010000774.1:0-15381 GCA_036399995.1 Longimicrobium sp.
CTCCGCTGCAGGAGCGTGCCTTCCAACTCCTGGAGGTGCCCTGGCGCTGACGTGTACCCAGTAGCGTGCACCCTGCTTTCTTGCCTAACTCAAAGCACCATAAGCAGTAACCCGCGCTTTTTCATGCGGAACTTCCGCCTAGTCCCGCCACTTCCGTGCGGCCGGCACCCGAGGCTCGTGGCCGGCCCGGCACGGCCGATGGTCACACGGGGCAACGGATACGACGACGGAGGAAACGGCGGATCGAGCCGTTTCCTCCGTTGCTCCGTATGGCGCCGTCGAGGTCTGGAACGTCTCCGGCGCTTCCACTCTCTCCCCGCTGCCGAGCCTCAGCCCCCGCCGGTCTCCGCTGCCTCGGTCTCTGACGGCGATGCGTCGGCCGGCTCCGCATCGGCCGACGACGCATCCGCCGGCTCCGCGTGGGCCGCGGCGTCTTCGCTGCGCAGCACGGTGGCCTCGCACTGCTCGCGGCGGTTCTGCAGGATCACCTCCAGCTCGCGCTCGCGCAGGTTGAGCGTGTACCCCGCGCCCACGATCCCCACGCGCAGGTAGCTGAGCGTGAGCGGCGACCCCTCGCCGCACTGGTCGGCGTTGTCGAAGCGCACGCCGCGCCCGTCCACGAAGGTCACCGACCCCCGCCCCACCACCTCGCCCAGGTGGCCCTGCACGACCATCGCGGTGTCTTCGTCGATCCCCAGCCCCATCAGGTCGCCGTTGCGGGCGATCACCATGAACAGCCGCTGCAGCCGCCGCCGCTGCGTGAAGTGCGTGTCGATCACCGCGCGGAAGCCCAGCAGCCCGAAGCCGGGGCCCAGGTGAAGGTCCTGCATCTGGCCGTACTCGTCGGGCTCGCCGCCGGCCATGATCGTTTCGGTGAGCGCCGCCGCCCCCGCGCTGGTGCCGCACACCACCGCGCCGCGCGCGTACGCCTCGGCGATCGCCCGCCCCACGCGCGAGCCGCCCAGCGTGGTCACCAGGTGCACCTGGTCGCCCCCGCCCAGAAAGATCCCGTCGGCGTCGCGCAGCATGTCGGCCACGCGGGCGTCCTGCGCTCGGTCGCGGCTGTCCACGATGGGGATCTCCACCTGCCCGGCGCCGGCCTCGTTGAACGACTTGAGCCACTCGCGCGCCGATTTCACCGGGTTCATCGACGCGGTGGTCAGCCCCACGATGCGACCGCCCTCGCGCCCGCCCGCCAGCTCCACGAAGCGGCCCAGCGCCTCGCCGGCCGGGTCGCACGCGCCACCGATCAGCACCAGCACCCCGCCGTTCGCGTCGGTGCGCCGCCGGTTCGGCCCCTCCACCGCGGCCACGCGGTTCGTCGCGGCGCCCGCGGCCTTGCCGTTCCCGCCCCCGTTACTCGACTGCTGCTGCATCGTTCTCCGCCTGCTCTCCCGCCGGTTCCCCGGCCTTCAGCTCTTCGAGCGAATGGACCGCCAGCGCGGCCGCCACCTGCGCCGCCGGCTTCGCGTCGCCTTCCAGCTCGCCGCGGTCGTGCGCCACCCCTTCCAGCTCGATCACGATCCGCCCGCCCCGCACCTGCGCCACCGCGTGGGCCACGCGCGCGTCGCGGTCGGTCACGTCGTCTTCGGTGGAATACACCGCAACCCGGCACCCGGCGTCGCGCGCCATGTCCTGCACGTCCCACTCCTTCGCGGGGCACACCACGATGGCGCCCTCGGGCACCGCGTCGGCCAGCACCGCCACCAGGCGGCGCGCCATCTCGGGGTCGCGGTAGCGGTCGGGCACGTCGGTGAGCTCGGCGTCGAGCAGCACCGCGATGTCGGAGCGCGAGTACGGGAGCCCGGCGTTCAGCAGGTAGCCGGGGGCCACGTCCACCACCAGCTCGCGCTGAGAGACGCCGCGGCGCACCATCTCGTCGCGCACCCCCGCCCGGTCGCCGCCGCCGGTGATGCCGCACAGCACGCGCTGGTGCAGCCCCGGCACGTCGGGCGTCTCCGCCAGCGACGACAGCTCCGAAAGCGCGAAGTCGACCGTGGCGCGCTCCAGCTCGCCCGCGTAGGCGCGCTGCACGATCTCGAGCGAGAGCGCAGCGCAGCGCAGCCCCACCTCGGCGTGCAGGTGCTCGAAGACCACGGTGTACTCGCCGGGGCGGTCGCCGCCGCGCGCGCGACCGTAGCCCACGTCGTGCCCGATCATGCTCTGGAGCTCCAGCGCCACGTGCTCGGCCACGTGGGGGGGATACGTCCCCCGCCGCAGCCGCGTGACGAACCCGCCCCGCTCGCCGATGCTGCAGCGGTGCTCCCACAGCCCGGGGAGCGCGGCCACCAGCGCCTCGGTGAACCCCGCCACGTGCGCCGACGAGATCTCGTCGTACGCGCCGGGGGCCACGTCCATCCGGGTGACCGGGCGGCGCGACCACAGGTTGGCCCCGCGCAGCGAGCGCAGGGACACCAGCTGGATCTCGGTATACGGATCGGGGCGGCTCATCGGCAGACCGGTGCGGGCATGGCGGCCAGGGTGGCGCAAAGGCCGGGCCGGGGCGCACCGCGTCCGTCGTGCGGACGGACGCAAAGCACGGCGGTACAGGGTGTGGAGGTACGGCCACGGCGCAGGACCGCCCGCGCGGCGAGCGTCCGATCGTCCACTCGCGTGGACAGTATCCATTGACGTCACCCGGCTGCCCCGCGCGCGACCGGTCAGCGGCCGGCTTCACGACGTCGGGGAGAGGCTGTGGCGAGAAGGCGCGGGGCAGCTTGCAAATCGTCGCATGGCGGCGCCGGAGGGCGGGCGTGGAACCCGCCCGGCACGGCGCGTGTCTGATGATTCGCACGCCTTGTGCTCACCGAGGGCCACCGTGCATCTGGACGGCTCACCTCCGGACCCGCACATTGGGAGCTGACGAACAAACCCGTTCCTCCCGCCTGGCCAGCCCTTCTGGAGTTCCCATCGATGAAAATCCGGCTCCTCCCGACCTCCCTGGTCGCGCTCGCGCTCGCCGTGCCCGCGGTTCCGGCTGCCGCGCAGCCCGACGTGGTGGCCATCACCCGGCGCGCCAGCCCGGCCGTGATCACCCTCAACACCTACAACCCGGCCGGCCGCAAGACCGGGCTCGGCAGCGGGTTCTTCCTCGCCGACGGCCGCATCGCCACCAACCGGCACGTGGTGGAAGGCGCCGCACGGGTGGAGGCGGTCACCCAGGACGAGCGCGTGCTGGGCTCCGCCACCTTCGCCGAGGCGGTGGGCGGCCCCACGGCCGACCTGGCCATCCTCCCGCGCGTCACCAATCCGCCGGCCACGCTGCAGCTGGCGCAGGGCCTCCCCGAGGCGGGCGAGGCGGTGATCGTGATCGGCGCGCCCGAGGGGCTGTCGAACACGGTCTCCACCGGGATCGTGAGCGCCATCCGCCGCATCGGCGGGAGAACGCTGGTGCAGATCACCGCGCCCATCAGCCACGGCTCGTCGGGCGGGCCGGTGCTGAACTCGCGCGGGCAGGTGATCGGCGTGAGCGTGAGCGTGCTCTCCGAGGGGCAGAACCTGAACTTCGCCGTGCCGGTGACCGAGCTGACGCGCCTGGTGACGGGGCCGCGCGGCCGCATCGCCTTCTCGGGCGACCTGCGCTTCGGCAGCCGCGGCGGCGCGCCCACCGGGCGTGACATCAGCGACCTGAACACCCGCACCCTGCCGCGCATCACGCTGGGGCAGACGGTGAGCGGCCGCCTGACGGCGAGCGACTTCCGCCGCCCCGACGGCTCGTACGCCGACGCCTTCGTCTACACCGGCCGCGCCGGCGAGCGGATCACCGTCACGCTGCGCTCCAACGACTTCGACGCCTGGGCGGTGGTGGACGACCCCAACGGCCCCCTGCGCGAGCACGACGACGACAGCGGCGGCAACCTCGACGCCGAGCTCACGGTCACCCTCCCGCACGCCGGGCAGTTCCTGATCGTGGCCAACTCGGTGGCCGAGGGCGCCACCGGCGCCTACACCATGTCGCTGCGCAGCGGCGGCGGCGGCGGCAGGCCGGTTCCCGACAACGACAACGACGGTCCCCAGCAGGGCTCGGGCGACGAGTTCGACGTGCGCTCGGCCACGCCGATCCGCTCGGGGCAGACGGTGACCGGCACCCTCGCCCGCAGCGACACGCGCCGCGACGACGGCTCGTACGCCGACTCGTACGTGTACAACGGGCGCGCCGGCGAGCGGCTGACCGTCACGCTGCGCGCCACGGGGTTCCAGCCGTGGGTGGTGGTCGACGAGCCCAGCGGCCCGTTCCGCGAGCACAAGGGCGGCGAGGGGACGCGCACCGCGCAGCTCACCGTCACCCTGCCGCGCACCGGGCGCTACATCATCCTGGCCAACTCGGTGAACGCCGGCGGCACGGGGGCGTACGCCATGACGGTGCAGGGCGGCGGCGGCTCGCAGGGCCCCACCCAGCCCAGCCAGAGCGGCGGTGACATCAGCGACATGGACGTGAGCTCGCTGCCGCGCATCATGCCGGGGCAGGTGATCAGCGGCCGGCTCACCACCAGCGACTTCCTGCGCAGCGACGGCTCGTACGCCGACGCCTACGTGTACCGCGGCCGCGCCGGCGAGCGGCTGACCGTGGTGATGCGCTCGCAGGACCTGGACGCCTGGGTAGTGGTGGACGAGCCCAGCGGCCCCTTCCGCGAGACCGACGACGACGGCGCCGGCGGCACCGACTCGCGGCTTACCGTAACGCTGCCGCGCACCGGCACGTACCTGATCGTGGCCAACTCGGTGGGCGACCCGAAGACCGGGCGCTACACCCTGCAGATCAGCAGCAACCGCTGACCCGCGGCCACGCTGGATGAAGCGAAGCGCCCGCAGCCAGATCCAGCTGCGGGCGCTTCGTTTTCGGCAAGACAGCAGTCTTGACACACCGCCGGGCACCGTATAAATTCCGAAACAACAAAAGCAGCCTTGCAGGGCGATTGACGCCGGCCGCGAACGCCGGTAGGTTTGTCCCAGCAACGGGCGCCGCTGACTTCCGAACTCCGTAACCAGCTTACGGGTCTCCGCACTGCGGATAGGGGTCAGGGTGCCCGTTGTGCTTTTGCCCTCCTCGGTACCCACTTCCACACGTTGAAGCCCGTCTCCGACGGCTTCGATTCGAAGCACAGGCTCGGCTTGTTCACGGCCGCGCAGATCCGCTCCGCCAGCTCGACCTTGCCGCGGCTGGCGCCCGGCGCGGTGTGGCCGCCCGCGTAGTGGAAGCCCACCGCTCCGGTCAGCAGGTCCACCACCTGGATCAGGTCGTCCTTCTTCGAGTCGCGCGGCTCCACGCTTTCGCAGCAGGGATAGCCCAGGCCGCGGTCGCGCATGGCGGCGGCGTTCAGCGTGTCGCGCAGGGTGAGGAGGCGGCCGCTGCGCTGCAGGTTCAGCGCGTCGAGCCGCACGCGGTAGAGCCACCCCGGGTGCACCCGCGACAGCAGCAGCGTCCACCACGCCTTGAAGTACCCCAGCTCGCGATCTCCGTCGTTCCACGTGGCGTTGTCCACCAGGCGCCGGTCGATCACGATGCACTTGTACTTCGCGCGCCCGGCGGCGATGGTGGCGGCCACCAGGTCTACCCACTCCAGGTACAGCGGATGGGCGGCCGAGCCGGAGCACTTGGTCCACTTGACCTCGCCGGTGCAGGCATGGCGCTGGCGGGCCTCGGCGAGCGCGGCGCGCAGCGTCTCGGCGTGGCGGGCGGGGATCCACAGCCCGCCCAGCAGGTCGTACGGGCCGCGCCTCAGCGACTCGTCGCCATATACCTCCACGCGCGGCAGGTCGAGGCGCTTCGGCGCCTGTGGCGGGTCAGGGTGGATCACGGGTGCACGGCGGGAGTGCGGCGGAAAAGGCGTTGCCAGGGTCGTCGAAAGTGGCCGCGCCGCACACACCTGTCAAGCGTGATGTGTCCCGCGGAGCGATACGGTCGGGCAGCGACGTTCCAGCATCGACCTGATACCAGGATCCGCGAGATCCGTGGCTGCACCAGCATCGCTGAAGGGGTCACACGGAGGGAACGGAGAAACGGAGGAACTGCGACGGAAGTCCTCCGTTTCCTCCGCTCTCCTCCGCTTCTCCGTGTGACCGTTGTTGCAGTAAGTGTTCAGCCGGGTCTGGTATGACCCGGCGGACGGCTTTGTGGCGTTGATCGAAAGAAAAGAGCAGCAGGGGGGACGGCTTCCCTCTGCTGCTCTTTTTTCGCGGACGTGAGCCGCGGATCAGTCCACCGCCGCGGGGTCGCTCAGAGCCCGGTACCCGTGGCGCGGGGGCGAAGCTGGGCCAGCACGCCGGGAACGTCGTCGGCCAGCACCACGGCCACGTCGCCTTCGCCCAGCACCTCCAGCGCCCGCACCAGGGCGGCCTGTTCGTTGGGCGTCTGCTCGATCTGGCTGCCATGCAGGCCGGCCTCGCGCAGCCCCTCGATCAGCAGCCGCGACACCTCGCCGGGGCTGCGGCCGCGCAGGTCCTCGTCTTCCTTCACGATCACCAGGTCGAGCCCGGTGCACAGGGTGCCCACGTTCCGAATGTCTTCGTCGCGGCGGTCGCCGGGCACGCCCACCACCCCGATGCGGCGCCGCGCGGGGATGCTGGCCACCATCTCCATCAGCCCCTGCACCGCCGCGGCGTTGTGCGCGTAGTCGACCAGCACGCGCGCTTCGCCCACCCGCAGCAGGTTGAGCCGCCCCGGCGTCATGCTGGGCGACGGGAAGAACGACAGGAGCCCGGCGCGGATGGTGTCGTAGCGCACCCCCTGCACGTAGGCGGTGGCGATGGCCGCCAGGATGTTCTGCTGCTGGAAGCGCGCGGCGCCGCCCATCATCAGCGGCACCTCGGCCACGCCGGCGATGGGGATGCGCAGCCGCCCGCGGCGGATCACGAAGGTGCCCTCCTCGATGCGCGCGCCGATCCCGCCGCGCGCCACGTGCTCCTCGAAGCGGTCGTTGCCGCCGTCGGGAAGGGTGGAGAAGAAGACGATGTCGGCGGTGGTCCGCTCGCGCATGGCGTAGACCAGCGGGTCGTCGGCGTTCAGCACCGCGTGCCCCTCGCGCTTGACCACCGCCGGGACCACCGACTTGACCTCGGCCAGCTGCTCCACGGTGTTGATGCCGCGCAGGCCCAGGTGGTCGGCGCTCACGTTCAGCACCACGCCCACGTCGCACTCGTCCCACCCCAGCCCGGCGCGCAGGATCCCGCCGCGCGCCGTCTCGAGCACCGCCACGTCCACCGTGGGGTTGGAGAGGATGATGTTGGCCGAGAAGGGGCCGGTCATGTCGCCCTCCATCACCAGCCGGTTCTGGAGGTACACGCCGTCGGTGGTCGTGAAGCCCACCGTCTTCCCCGTCTGGCGGAAGAGGTGCGCGATCAGCCGGGTGGTGGTCGTCTTCCCGTTGGTGCCGGTCACGGCGATCACCGGGATGGTGTAGGCGTTCCCCGGCGGGTACAGCATGTCCACGATCGGCGCGCCCACGTTGCGCGGCTTCCCCTCGCTGGGGTGCGAGTGCATGCGCAGCCCCGGCGCGGCGTTCACCTCGATGATCACCGCGCCGTTCTCGCGGAAGGGCACGGAGATGTCGGGCGAAAGGACGTCGATCCCGGCGATGTCGAGCCCCACGATCCCCGCGGCCATCTCGCAGCTGGTCACGTTGTCGGGGTGGATCTCGTCGGTGCGGTCGATGGAGGTGCCGCCGGTGGAGAGGTTGGCGGTGGCGCGCAGGTACACCGCCTCGCCCGCCGCGGGCACGGTGTCCCACCCCTGGCCGCGGGCGCGCAGGTGCTCTTCGGTCAGCCCGTCGTCGGGGAGGCGGGTGAGGGTGCGGGTGTGGCCGCGGCCGCGGCGCGGGTCGCGGTTGGCCTCTTCCACCAGCTCGCGCACCGTGTGCCGCCCGTCGCCCACCACGTGCGCGGGCACGCGCTCGGCCACGGCCACCAGGCGCCCGTCCACCACCAGCACGCGGTAGTCGCGCCCGGTCACGAAGCGCTCCACCACCACGCGCCGGCCGAACGAGCTGGTCTCGGGCCAGGCGGCGCGGATCTGGTCGTCGCTGTCGAGCCGGCCCGAGATGCCGCGGCCGTGGCTGGCGTCGAGCGGCTTGAGCAGCACGGGGAACCCGATCTCCGAGGCCACTTCCAGCGCGCCGTCGAGCGTGGTGGCCGTGTCGCCCTGCGGAACGGGAAGGCCGATGTTGCCCAGCACGCGCCGGGTGTCGTCCTTGTCCTGCGCGATCTCGACCGCGATGGCGCTGGTGTAGTCGCTCATGGCCGCCTGGATGCGGCGCAGGTTCTTCCCCAGCCCGAGCTGCACCAGCGAGTACGAGTTCAGCCGCCGCACGGGGATGCCGCGCCGCACCGCCTCGTCCACGATGGCCGCGGTGCTGGGGCCCAGCTTCACGTTCTCGCGCAGGTCGTGCAGGTCTTCGATCGCCTCTTCCACGTCGTACGGCTCGCCGGCGATGCAGGCGCGCGCCAGGCGGCCGGCCTCGCGCACCGACTGGAGGCCCACGTCTTCCTCCTCGTACGCCACGATCAGCCACCACACGCCGGGGTCGCCGCTCTCCACCACGCGGCCGAACGACACGTCGCTCCCCGCCAGCGTCTGCAGCTCCAGGGCAACGTGCTCCAGCACGTGCGGGAGGTGCGTCCCCTCTTCGAGCCGGGCCAGGAAGCCGCCCTCGGAGCCGCGCGAGCACGGGTGCTCGCGCAGCGTGGGCAGGAGCTTCACCAGCCGCTCGTTGAAGCCCGGGATCTCGGTGGTGGGGACGTCTTCGAGCGCGCCCAGCGTCACGTCGCAGGCGATGACGGGGGCCAGGCGCCAGAAGTTCGGCCCGCGCAGCGCCCGCAGCCGCGAGATGCGCAGGTCGTCGGGGTCGTAGCCGCCCACGCGGGCGGCAGACTCGGTCAGCGTTGTCGACATGGGTTGGGTGGGCGGGTGGGCGCCCCGGGTGCGCGGCGTTAGCGGTGGTCGTCGCGCTGGCGGGCCCACATATCGGGCTCGCGCAGCCCGCCGCCGCGCGCCGGGGCCACGTGCTCGGGAGCGCGGGTGCCGTCGCACTCGATGCGGCGAGTGAAGCTGCGGCGTTCGGGATTCGCGGAGAGCGCGGCCATCCGCCGGTCACCGCCGCGTTCCATCGGGATGCTGTTCATGCTGCCCTGCACATATGCTTCGGTTCCCATATTCGCCCGGGCCGTTCGCCTGCCCGCGACGGTGCCAGAGGGGAGCACGGAGTGTGCCATCTGGAGCCACAGCCACGGCAAGAACGGAGCACTGCAGCGGTCCCCGGGGTCGTCTGCTTCGTGCCTCGCCCGCGTCTCCAGAGGCAGCGTCCGGATCGGCAGCGGGCCACGCGCCCGCCCCGCCGGTGCAGGGCGAAATGCCGGGATGCGTGAGGGATGCGCGCCCGGAGGGCCGGGACGCCGCCGCGCGTGAGCGAGCGTCGACGGATCGGCTGGATGGCTGGCGCGGCGGTGGCCCGGCGCGGTTGGCAACGGCGGTATCGTTGCCTACCGCGCGCGCAGCCCGGCCCGGAGCGCAGCGGAGGGACACGCCCGAACCACGCCCTTCCGTCGTTCCGGCACCCGCCTCGCGCCCGGGCCGGACGTCGTCGCGACGGTGCGGACGTGCCGCCCTCGTCGCGCGCGGCGGCAGGTGATAAATTCGGGGGCTGTGCGAAGTCGCTTCGGCCGGGCCGAGGCTGCCGGACCCTCAACGTTTTCAGAGACCCGAAGAATGGCTACCGTTGACCTTGCCGCGGCCGGCGCCCCGCTGACCGTACTGAGCGAAGACGAGGTGATGTTCCGCGACCTGGTGCGCCAGTTCGCCAACGACGAGGTGCGCCCCCGCGTCCACTCGATGGACGAGGCGCAGAAGATGGACCCCGCCCTGATCTCGCAGTTCTTCGAGCTGGGGCTGATGGGGATCGAGGTGCCCGAGGAGCTGGGCGGCACCGGCAGCTCGTTCTTCACCGCCGCGCTGGTGGTGGAGGAGCTCTCCCGCGTGGACGCCAGCGTGGGCGTGTTCGTGGACGTGCAGAACACGCTGGTGAACAACGCCTTCCTGCGCTGGGGGAGCGAAGCGCTGAAGGCGAAGTACCTGCCGCAGCTCTGCGCCGAGAAGGTGGGCGCCTACGCGCTCTCCGAGGCGGGCTCCGGCAGCGACGCCTTCGCCCTGTCCACCCGCGCCGTGCAGGCCGAGGGCGGGTTCCGGCTCACCGGCCGCAAGCTGTGGATCACCAACGGCGGCGAGGCCGAGGTCTTCATCGTGTTCGCCAACGTGAGGCCCGAGCAGGGCTACAAGGGGATCACGGCGTTCATCGTGGAGAAGGAGTTCCCCGGGTTCAGCGTGGGGAAGAAGGAAGACAAGCTGGGGATCCGCGCGTCCTCCACCACGGAGCTGATCCTGGAGGACGTGCTCGTGCCCGCCGAGAACGTGCTGGGCGAGGTGGGGAAGGGCTACAAGACCGCCATCGAGACGCTGAACGAGGGCCGCATCGGCATCGGCGCGCAGATGATCGGGATCGGGCAGGGGGCGCTGGACGCCACCGTGAAGTACGTGCAGGAGCGCGAGCAGTTCGGCAAGCGCATCGGCGACTTCCAGGGGGTGCAGTTCCAGATCGCGCAGATGGCGGTGGAGCTCGAGGCCGCGCGGCTGATGGTGTACAACGCCGCCCGGCTGAAGGACGCGGGGCTCCCCTTCCTGCAGGAGGCGGCGATGGGCAAGCTGTTCAGCAGCCAGGTGGCACAGCGCATCTCGTCCACCGCCATCGACCTGTTCGGCGGCTACGGCTTCACCCGCGAGTACCCAGTGGAGAAGTTCTACCGCGACAGCAAGATTGGAACGATCTACGAGGGCACCAGCAACATGCAGCTGCAGACCATCGCCAAGAACCTGATGAAGTGATTCGGCGGCGGCGGCGCACTGGATCGATGATGATGCCCCGGTCGAGTTGCTCGGCCGGGGCATCGTTGTATTGGATTCTTTGGGTTACCGTTAACCTGACCGGGAGCTTCCACGGAACTCTTGCGTTTGTTCATCGTTATCCCGATTGTTCATTCGTTAGTGAACGAGTTCCGTTCACCCTTGAATGAACAGAATCGCTTTGGTGAACTATCGCACCCAGGAGCGGGTACGCGCCGCCGCACTGGAACTGATCCGTCAAGCAGTGGGCTCGGCGGGGGTCGTGGCCGAGCCCGCATCAGCTGGCGCCGATTACGACGCGGAGGTGCTGCGGAAGGGCGCGGGGGCCATTCGTTTGCGGCTCCGCCCATGGGATGAGGAGACAGGGCAGGCATCTGCTCCCGAGGAGGTGTGGGTGCTCACCAGGGCGGGACGAAGGGAGTTGCAGCGGCTGCGCGATTATGAGCAGAACTTCGTCGCCTTGAACGGAGCCGTCCGCCTTGTTCGCGACTGGCTGCTGGTGGATCGTACGGATCTGAAGGCTCCGGGTCCGCTCCCCCGCCCGACCCGGCATACCGACCCGTTTGCCGATCGCAACTCGCTGGTCGCGCGGACCTTGCTCTTGCATCCCGGCCGGCAGTGGGGAATCCGAGAGTTGGCGAGCGAGTCGAGCGTATCCCTCGGGACTGCCTCGCAGGTGGTGAAGGCGCTCACCGCGATGGGAGCCGTACGCTTTCAGCAGAGCGGCAGATCCGCACGGGTCTGGATCGATGATGCTGCCCACCTGCTCCGGCGCTGGGTCGTGGCATACTCATGGGAACGCAATGTCTTCGCAGCGTTCCACGCGCCTGTGGGTGATACAGCGCGATTCGTCCGACGTATTCCCACGCTGCTGGGCGACATGCGTTGGGCGCTTACGCTGCATGCTGGAGCCGCCCAGGTGGCGCCGCACGCTACATGGGATCGGGTGCACGTCTATCTCGACGTGGATAACCCCACGGATCTGGTCACCACGGGAGAACGCTTGGGGTGGGATGCGGCAGCCGACGGCCGTGTGGTGCTGATGAAGCCGTACTACCGCCATTCCGTCTGGCACAACCTGCAGATGCAGCACGGACTTCCGGTCGTCAGCACACTGCAGTTGGCGCTCGACCTGTGGCACTACCCTCTTCGTGGCCGTGAGCAGAGCGAGCATCTGCTGAAAATGCTCTTGAGGTACGATGTCTGAGCTTGCACGCCTGGAGCGGGGCCTGCGCGCGGTGCTCTGGGAACTGCGCGACTATCTGCCAGATCTGGTACTGATCGGCGGGTGGGCGCCGCACCTGCACCGGCGTTACGGCCCGTTCGCGGATTGGCGTGGCGACCTGTCCCTTACGAGCGAGCTGGACCTGCTGGTGAACCGCCATCTGGCACGCGCCGGCCGGCCGTCCCTCCCCGACATTCTCACGGCCGCCGATTTCGACCAGGCGCCGGGGTCGAGCGTGAACGCGGTGTGGGCGAGACGGGCGGATGCCGGTGAGCTGATCGAATTCCTCGTACCGTTCGCGGGGCGGCCGCGCCGCGGCCAGGTGACGGTACCCGTGCAGGAGCAGCCCGGGCTAACCGCCATTCCGCTGCATCACGTGGACATGCTGGCACGGCACACGACCGTGCTGCGCATCCCGATTCTCACCCACCACGCAGAGGTGACGCTCGAGGTGCACGTGCCGACACTCGGAGCTTACGCCGTCAACAAGGCGTACACCTTCAGCCGGCGAGGCACACCGAACGATCCTGGAGAGGCGCCCAAGTCGGCCAAGGACCTGCTGTACCTGCACGACCTCATGGCGGCAGGCGCGGCGGTCGCTGATCAGATCGAGCGTGACGTGGCTGCCGTCGCCGGAGGCTCTCCGGCAGACGCAGACCAGGTGCGCGGTGCCGCCAGTCATCTGGGTTTGGCGCTAAAGGGCGGCGAGTTGGGCCGCCACCTGGACGTCACCGTGTCCATGCTCATGGAACGCACAGGTTCGCCCGACAGGAGCAGGGCACGGGCGACGCTGCTCGGCCACCTTACGGATCTGCACGACATCCTCACGTCCATCATCGGCGGAGGACCTAGAGGAAGCGTCCCCATCCGAGAGCGAGTGGGAAGGCGATGACGAGCAGTGAACGACCGTTGTTCATTCGAAGGTGAATCGAACGGTCTGCGATGAACGATGACCATGGCTGTGCTCTGCCGTCCGGTTGGCTGGCCTGACGCTCCTTCGTTATTCTGCCGCCCGGGCCGCGCCTCGTCCCCTCCGCCACACCCAGGAAACGCGATGACGAGACCGATCCACCGGCGCGCCGTGCGCCTGCTTCTCCTCTCCGCCGCCATGCTGGGAGCACACGCGCCGCTGGACGCACAGGCGCAGGCCAGGCCGCGGGCGCGCGAGCTGGGCATCGCCCTGCCCGGCACGCCGGGGCCGCTGAACTCCATCACCGACGTGGCGGGGGTGGAGGTGGGGCACGCGACGCTCATCCGCGGCGAGGGGCGGCTGGTCCGCGGGCAGGGGCCGGTGCGCACCGGCGTCACGGCCATCCTTCCCCGCGGGCGCACGGGGCCCGACAGCGTGTTCGCCGCCTGGTTCACGCTGAACGGCAACGGCGAGATGACGGGCACCACGTGGATCGAGGAATCGGGGATCCTCGAAGGGCCGGTGCTGATCACCAACACCAACAGCGTGGGCGTGGTGCGCGACGCCACCATCGACTGGATGAGCCGCAACGGCCGAGCGCCGATCTTCGCCCTGCCGGTGGTGGCGGAGACGTTCGACGGGATGATGAACGACGGCCTGGGCTTTCACGTGCGCCCCGAGCACGCGTTCGCGGCGCTGGACGGCGCACGCGGCGGCCGCGTGCAGGAGGGGAACGTGGGCGGCGGCACGGGGATGATGTGCCACTTCTTCAAGGGCGGCATCGGCACCGCGTCGCGGCGGGTGACGGTGGGCGACTCCACCTATACCGTGGGCGTGCTGGTGCAGTGCAACTACGGCTCGCGGCGCGAGATGCGGGTGGACGGCGTGCCCGTGGGCCAGGAGATCCGCGACCTGCTGCCGTGCATGGCGCTGGGCCAGCGCTCGTCGCAGCCCTGGCTGGCGGGCGTGCCCCTGTGCAGAGGCCCGGTGTCGCTGGAGAACACCGATGCTCCGCCTTCGAAGATCGAGGGGCTGGGGTCGATCATCGTGGTGGTGGCCACCGACGCGCCGCTCCTTCCGCACCAGCTCAAGCGGATCGCCACGCGGGTGTCGCTGGGCGTAGGGCGGATGGGCGGCTTCGGAGAGAACACGTCGGGCGACATCTTCCTGGCCTTCTCCACCGGCAACCGCCGCGGCGTGTCGGTCGCGGAGGGCTCCGCCAACGTGCGGATGCTGTCGAACGAGGAGATCTCGCCGTTCTTCGCCGCGACCGTGTTCGCCACGGAAGAGGCGATCCTCAACTCCATGCTCGCGGCCGAGACCATGACGGGCGCCGACGGCTTCCGCGTCCACGCGCTCCCGCACGACCGGCTGGTGGAGATCATGCGCCGACACCACCGCATCCGGCCCTGAGCGCGGACTCGTCGCGCCAGCGCGAGCAACGCGAGAGCCATCACGCGAACGAGCCCCGGCCGGGGCTCGTTCGTTTTCGTCGCGCGCGGGCGAGTGTGGGCCGGATGGCATGCTTCGCGCTGGCCGTCGCGCCGGCCGGGCCGTGGGGACGAGCGGGCGCAGAACCGGGGAGGGGACGATGGCGAAGTGCGAGGTGTGCGGGAACGACTACTACCTGTCGTTCGAGGTGATCGCGGCGGGGCAGCGGCACGTGTTCGACAGCTTCGAATGCGCCATCCACAAGCTGGCGCCGGTGTGCGCGCACTGCGGCGTGAAGGTGATCGGCCACGGCGTGGAGGGGAAGAACGAGATCTACTGCTGCGCCAGCTGCGCCCGGCACGCGGGGCTGAAGGGCATGGCGGACCGGGCGGAAGGCGAGCCGACGTCGTAGCGCTCGCTACTCGCGCGTATGCGGCGCGGGGGTAAAGCGGAGGGGACGGCGGGGGAGGAGCCAGACCAGCGCGGCCAGCGCGTAGACGGGCCGCGTCACGTCGAGGATGGCGGGCGCCACCAGCAAGCCGCCCCAGAGCAGCGTCTGCGCCGCCGCGCCGGCGCGGGCACGGCGGACGGCGGCCACGTGCGCCTTCCGCTCGGCCATGGTGGTGAGGTCGCCGTTGCGGATGCTGACCTCCACCATCCCTTCCACCGCCGTCTTCTCGGCGGCGGCCATGCCCAGGCGCAGCACCGTGCGGGCGAGCCGGTACACCAGCGCGGCGCCGCCGATGAGGGCGAGTAGCCCGGCGATGGGGCTGGCGAGGAAAGCTTCGAGCGTCACGCCACCATCTTGGCCGCCCGCGGGCGGCATCGCAACCAGCCCGCAGGCGCCACCTCCAGAACGGCCACCGACTGGACTCTCACAAAGAAGCGGAGGTCCACGGAGGAAGCTTCCTCCGAGGACCTCCGTGA
>DASWMA010000775.1:0-11908 GCA_036399995.1 Longimicrobium sp.
AACGTGCAGACCCGCGAGCCGCTGTACGACACCGTGGTGGAGGTGGACGAGCGGCTGGCGGCCGACGGCACGGTGCTGCAGGCGGTGAGCGCCGAGGCGCTGGCGCCCATCGCCGGCCAGCTCGCCGCCGACGGGATCGACGCGGCGGCGGTGGCGCTGATGCACGCCTACCGCAACCCCGCCCACGAGCGCGCGGTGGCCGAGGCGCTGCGCTGCGCCGGGTTCCGCCACGTCTCGCTGTCGCACGAGCTGGCGCCGCTGATCAAGCTCCTCCCCCGCGCCGAGACGGCGGTGGTCGACGCCACCCTCGCGCCCGTGATCCGCGACTACCTGCAACGCGTGGGCACGGCGCTGCACGGCGGGCGGCTGCACGTGACCACCAGCGCCGGCGGGCTGGTGCGCCCCGAAGAGTTCCGGGCCAAGGACTCGCTCCTCTCCGGCCCCGCGGGCGGGGTGCAGGGCGCGGCCCATGCCGGGCGGCGCTCGGGGTTCGGGCGGGTGATCGCCTTCGACATGGGCGGCACCAGCACCGACGTGGCCCGCTGGGACGGCGACTTCGAGTACGTGTGGGAGCACGAGGTGGGCGGCGGGCGCATCTTCTCCCCCGCCCTGGCCATCGAGTCGGTGGCGGCGGGGGGCGGCTCGGTCTGCGCCTTCGACGCCGAGGGGCTGCGCGTGGGGCCCGAGAGCGCCGGCGCCGCGCCGGGGCCTGCCGCCTACGGCGCCGGCGGGCCGCTCACGCTCACCGACTGCAACCTGCTGCTGGGGCGGATCTCTCCCCACCACTTCCCGATCCCCGTGGACTCGGGGTGGTCGGCCGACGTGGCCGACCAGCTGCTGCGCGAGGTGCGCGAGCGCACGGGCGAAGAGACGCAGCGCGAGGCGCTGCTGGCCGGGCTGATCGAGATCGCCGACGAGCGGATGGCCGACGCGATCCGCACCATCTCGCTGCGCCGTGGCTACGACCCCGCGGCTTACGCGCTGGTGGCCTTCGGCGGCGCGGGCGGGCAGCACGCGTGCGGCGTGGCCGAGCGGCTGGGGATCGGCACGGTGCTGGTGCCGCCCGACGCCGGGCTGCTGAGCGCGCTGGGGATCGGCCATGCGCCGCTGGAGCGCTTCGCCGAGCGGCAGGTGCTGCGCCCGCTGGCCGAGGTGAACGGCGACGTGGGCGCCTGGTTCACCGAGCTGGGGAACCAGGCGCTGGAGGCCGTGGCGCGCGAAGGGGTGGAGCGCGGCTCCATCTCGGTGCGCCGCCGCATCGCCAGCCTGCGCTACGCCGGGCAGGAGTCGTCGCTCGAGGTGGAGTGGGCGCCCGGCGGCGACCTGCGCGGCGCCTTCGAGCAGCGCTACGCCGCCGTCTACGGCCACCGCCCGGCGGACCGGCCGGTCGAGCTGGAGTCGATGCGCGCCGTTGCATCGACCCCGCCCGCCGAGGTCAACACCCCCGAGCGGCCGGAGCGCTTCCCCGCGCCCACCAGCGGCACGCGGCGCGTGTGGGCGCGCGGCGGGTGGCGGAAGGTGCCCTGCTACTCGCGCGAGCAGCTCAAGGCAGGCGCGTCGTTCGCCGGGCCCGCGGTGGTGACCGAGGCGCACGCGGCCACCTACGTGGCCGAGGGGTGGGACGCGGAGGTGGACGGCGCCGGCGCGCTGGTGCTGGAGCACGGCATCCCCCTCCGCCACCCCGACGAGGTGGAAGAGGCCGAGACCCCCGGGGCGGTGCGGCTGGAGCTGTTCGTCAACCGCTTCCGCGCGCTGGTGGGCGAGATGGGCGAGATGCTGCGCCGCACCGCGCTCTCCACCAACGTGAAGGAGCGGCTCGACTTCTCGTGCGCGCTCCTCGACGCGCGGGGCGAGCTGGTGGTGAACGCGCCGCACATCCCCGTGCACCTGGGCGCGCTGGGGCTGTGCGTGCGCTCGGTGGCCGCCGCGCTGCCGATGGAGCCGGGCGACGTGGTGGTGACCAACCACCCCGCCTTCGGGGGCAGCCACCTCCCCGACGTGACGGTGATCACCCCCGTGCACGATCCGGCCGGCGCGCTGCTGGGGTACGTGGCCAGCCGCGCGCACCACGCCGAGATCGGCGGCACCCGCCCCGGCAGCATGCCGCCCGACGCGCGCACGCTGGCCGAGGAGGGCGTCGCCATCCCGCCCACCTGCCTGGTGCGCGGCGGCGAGGCGCGCTGGGACGAGCTGCGCGCGCTGCTCACCGGCGCGCCGCACCCCACCCGCGCGGTGGAGGAGAACCTGGCCGACCTGGCCGCCGCCGTGGCCGCAAACCACCGCGGCGCCACGCTGCTGGCCGAGCTGGCGCGCGAGCACGGCGCGGGCGCGGTGGCCGGCTACATGGACGCGCTGAAGGAGCGCGCCGAGACCGGCGTGCGCGAGGCGCTGCGCGCGCTGGGCGACGGCGTGTACGAAGCCGAGGAGCGGCTGGACGACGGCTCGGTCCTCCGCGCCCGGGTACAGGTGGAGGGCGACGGCGCCGTGGTGGACTTCGCGGGAACCAGCGGGGTGCACGCCGGCAACCTGAACGCCACGCCGGCGGTGGTGCGCAGCGTGGTCCTCTACGTGTTGCGGCTGCTGGTGCGCGAGCCGCTGCCGCTGAACGAGGGGCTGCTGCGGGCGGTGGACGTCCGCATCCCCGAGGGGATGCTGAACCCCGGGTGGCCGGAGGATGCCTCGCGCGCCCCCGCGGTGGTCGGCGGCAACACCGAGGTGAGCCAGCGGCTGACCGACACGCTGCTGAAGGCGCTGGGGCTGGTGGCCTGCAGCCAGGGGACGATGAACAACGTCCTGTGGGGCACCGACCGCTTCGGCTACTACGAGACGGTGTGCGGCGGGGCGGGCGCGGGGCCCCGCTGGCACGGCGCGGGTGCGGTGCACACGCACATGACCAACACCCGCATCACCGACCCCGAGGTGGTGGAGCACCGCTACCCCGTGCGCATCGAGCGCTTCGCCGTGCGCGGGGGCTCGGGCGGCGCCGGGCGCTGGCGCGGCGGCGACGGCGCGGTGAGGGAGACGACCTTCCTGGCGCCGATGTCGCTTTCCGTGCTCGCCCAGCACCGCGCCGAGGGCCCCTTCGGCGTGGACGGCGGCGGGCCCGGTGCCCCCGGCGCCCAGCGCGTGGTCCGCGCGGACGGCCGCGTCGAAGAGCTGCGCGGCATCGACGCCTGCGAAGTGGCCCCGGGCGACAGGCTGGTGCTGGAAACGCCCGGCGGTGGCGGCTGGGGAGCGGCGTAGCGCTGGGTGGGCTTGCGCGATCGTGTCTCTCTGTCCTGATTGGTTGGATCATCAGGACAGGAGGCACGGGTGGAGATCATCGATATTGCAGTCGCAGAATCACGGCTGGACGCGCTGGTCGAGCGCGCGATGGCCGGAGAGCGGATATGTCTCGCCCGGAACGGCGAGCCCGTGATCGAGCTCGTACCGGTTCGTGCGGAGACGGGCCAACGGCGGTTCGGTGCACTCCGCGGAGAACTCAAGGTACCGCAGGAGTTTTTCGACCTCTTGCCGGATGATGAACTTCCTGCTGGTATGGAAACGCGTTGGGCTGACGGTATGGAGTTCACGAAGGAGCAGGAAGCGCTGTTGACGACATCAAGCAGGCAGCATGGCAACGCGTTCGTCCCCAGTTCGAGCGCGGCGATTGACCTCCCTTCTGCGACTCTGCCTTTGAGCACCACCACCTCCCCCACGCCATCCCCCACCACCGACTCCGCCGACGCCCGCCACCTCGAGCGCGGGCTGGGGCTGAGCGATGCGTCGATGCTGGTGATCGGCTCGATGATCGGGTCGGGGGATCTTCCCGCGGCGACAGGCTGGTGCTGGAAACGCCGGGTGTGGCGGCTGGGGCACGGCGTAGACGCTGCCGACGGCGCGGAGTCTTTCCTCTTCCTGCGGCGTTAGCTAGATTGGTTAGCTAACCACGGGGAGAGTGAAGATGATCGTCAACGTGCATGCGGCCAAGACCCAGCTTTCGAAGCTGATCGAGCGGGCGATCGCGGGTGAGGAGATCGTGATCGCGCGCGACTCGGAGCCGGTGGTGAAGCTGGTGGCGGTCGACAAGGTGGAGCCGCAACGCCGCTTCGGCGCGCTCAAGGGCGAACTGGTGGTGCCGGACGAGTTCTTCGATCCGCTGCCGGCCGATGAGCTGGCTGTCTGGGAACAGTAGGATGCGTCTGCTGCTCGACACCCACGCCCTCCTGTGGTGGCTGGCGGGCGACGAGCGGTTGCCCCCCACCGCCGCGGATGCGATCCGGGAGCCCGGCAACGAGATCCTCGTGAGCGCGGCGTCGGCGTGGGAGATCTCCACCAAGTACCGGATCGGGAAGCTTCCGACCGCGACCCGCCTGGCGAGCGACTTCGATTCGGTGCTGCGCTCGCAGGGCTTCCGGGGATTGCCCATCACCATCGAGCACGCGCGGCTCGGCGGCCTCCTTCCCGGGCCGCACAAGGATCCTTTCGACCGGATGCTGGTAGCCCAGGCACAGGTCGAACAGCTCGTGCTCGTCTCCAACGAAGACGTGTTCGACCTGTACGGCGTGGTACGACTTTGGGAATAAGCCCTCCTTCCCTCGTCATCGTCGTCGTCAAGTGACTCCTGGGGCGGCGTTGCTGCCGGAACTCCAGCTATGGCGGTTCGGGGCGGTGTAGAGAACGGCGGGGTTGTGCGTGACAGCTAATCTTTACATAGTCGATCGGTCTCTCACCAGGAACTGCGAATGGCTTCTGAACCTGCGTTCAAGATCGACGACCGCGACGGATTCACCGTTCACATCCCGAGCGGTCTCGACCGCGAAAGTATTTCGCGATTCCTCGACTTCCTCGTGCTTGAACGTGCACGCATGGAGAGCGAGCTGACGGAGGAAGAGGCCGCCGCGATTGCGAAGGAGATCGACCACGCAGTCTGGGAACAGGTGCGCTCGAGCTTCGAGGAGGCCTGATTGCAAACGGTCGAACGCGTCGTCGTCGACTCGAACGTCCTCTTTTCGGCGCTGCTCAAACCGCACTCCCGTTTCGCCCAAACCCTCCTCTCCCTGCGATACGAGTTCCACATCGCCGACCTGGTGCTCGTCGAGCTTTTCAAGCACAAAGAGCGGATTCTAGCCGGCTCGCGGCTTTCTCAAGACCGGCTTACGGCGGTATTCCAGAGTTACATCCACCGTTTGCACGTCTACAACATCAACCTGCTGCCGCCGGAACACCGCCGGGAGGCTGTGCGGCTCTGCCACGGAGTCGACGAAACGGATGCCCCTCACGTTGCCGTCGCCTTGACGCTCGGTGCGCCGCTCTGGACGGGCGATCGTGTCCTGCGCCGAGGTCTCGAACAACGCGGCTTTACCAACTTCTTCGACCCCCCTCCTCCTTCGGAATGACTCGCGCCACGCCAGCCGCAGACTCGCAGCCATCCCCCGCCGACGATTCCGCCGACAGCCGCCACCTCGAGCGCGGGCTGGGGCTCGGCGACGCGTCGATGCTGGTGATCGGGTCGATGATCGGGTCGGGGATCTTCCTGGTCTCGGCCGAGTCCACGCGGCTGGTGGGGTCGCCGGGGTGGCTGATGATGGCGTGGCTCCTGGCGGGGGTGATGACCATCACCGGCGCGCTGAGCTGCGCCGAGCTGGCGGCGCTGTGGCCGCGCGCCGGCGGGCAGTACGTGTTCCTGCGCGAGGCGTACGGGCCGGCAACGGCGTTCCTGTTCGGCTGGGGGCTCTTCCTGGTGATCCAGACCGGCACCATCGCCGCGGTGGCGGTGGCGTTCGCCAACTTCCTGGGCGTGCTGGTGCCGTGGGTGTCGGGGACGAGCTATCTCGTCGAACCCATCGTCTTCGGCCGCTACGCGGTGAGCCTGTCCACGCAGCAGCTCGTCGCTGTCGTGATGATCCTGCTGCTGACCTTCACCAACACGCGCGGGCTGCGCGAGGGGAAGCTGATCCAGAACTCCTTCACCATCGCCAAGACGGCGGCGCTGGCCGCGCTGATCGTCCTCGGCCTGGCGCTGGGGTGGAAGGCGGGGAGCGCGGCGCTCTCCGCGGACTGGTGGAACCCGTGGGCCAACGGATGGACGCCGCGCGGCGCGCAGGAGAACGTGGGCGTGGTGGGCGGGCTGGCGCTGGCCATGCTGCTGGGCCGGGCGATGGTGGGGCCGCTGTTCGCGCAGAGCGCGTGGAACAACGTGACCTTCGCCGGGGGCGAGGTGCGCGACCCCGGCCGCAACCTGCCGCGCGCGCTGCTGATCGGCTGCGCGGCGGTGGTGGGGCTGTACCTGCTGGCGAACCTGGCGTACCTGGCCGTGCTCCCGCTGGACGGCATCCGCGACGCGCCGGGGAGGCGCGTGGCCACGGCCATGATGCAGACGCTGTTCGGCACCGCCGGCGAGGCGGCGATGGCGGTGGCGATCCTGGTTTCCACCTTCGGCTGCAACAACGGGCTGATCCTGGCCGGCGCGCGCGTCTACTACGCCATGGCCCGCGACGGGCTCTTCTTCCAGCGCGTGGGCACGCTGAACCCGCGCCGCGTGCCCGCCGCGGCGCTGGTGGCGCAGGGCGTGTGGGCGTCGCTGCTCACCCTGCCGCGCACGGTCACCCGCGACGCGGCGGGGGCGGTGCAGTTCGGCAACGTCTACACGCAGCTCCTGGAGTACATCGTCAGCGTGGACCTGGTGTTCTACGCGCTGATGGTGGGGGCTGTGATCATCATGCGCCGCCGCCGGCCGGAGCTGGCGCGGCCGTACCGCACCTTCGGCTATCCGTTCACGCCGCTGGTGTACATCGTGCTGGCCACCGTGCTGGTGATCGACCTGGCGATCCTGGCGCCGCAGACCTCCATCCCCGGCTACCTGCTGGTGCTCACCGGCCTCCCGGCGTACCTCGTGTGGCGCCGCCGCTTCGCCACCTCGCCCGACGCGGCCGCGGCACCGGCGTAGCGACTGTCGCGCGTGTCCGCCAGCACCTTCCGCGGTGAAGGATCGCCGGAGTGAACGCAGAGCATCGGAGTAGAGGGAGTCAGGGGGAGAACTGCGAAGGCGGGGCAGTTCTCCCCCAGACTCCCTTCCCACCGAAGCTCTGCGTTCATTGCTGTCGAGATCGGCGGCTGGAGAACAATTTGTCTCGGCGCCGCGACAAGCTGTCATCGCGGCGGCGTGATGCGCATTGGATGGGAGACGGCATCGAGCCATCCACCCGCACGCGCGCCCCCATGAAGCACCGATTCCTCGTCACCCTCGCCACGCTCTCCGCCGCCGCGCTGACGGCGGCGTGCTCCGACTCGCCCTCGGGCGGCGAATACGCCGGGGAGGACGCCTGCGCGCGGCTGGGCGTGCCCGGCACCTACGCAGGCGACGTGCGCCTGGGCCGCGGCGAGGCCACGAAGCTCGCCGGCGGCAATCGTCTCTGCCTGGCGCTCCCCGGCGGCGCGGCGGACGAGTACGCGCTGGCCTGGGTGGACACGCGCGCGATCGAAGCCGCGCGCACCACGCCCGAGCCGTTCACCCTCGACAGCGTGAGCATCACCGTGGGCGCCGCCGGCACCACGCGCGGCACCCGCCTCGTGGCGGACCGTGTGCCCGGCGAGCCGTCGGACGTCCGCGACGTCGGCCTCGCAGCCGCCGACAGCGACGACCCGATGCTGCGGCCGACCGCGTGGACGCAGGGCGAGAGCTTCACCCTGCGCGACGTGGTGCGCGAGACCAGCCGCCCGGCCACGGTGCACCGCGTGTACGACGGCTGGCTGGTGATCGCCAGCTTCAGCGACGCGCCGGAGCCCAGGCTGGCGGGGATGCTCCAGAACCTCGACGCCAGCTGGCCCAGCCTGCGCACCACCGGCATCCCGCTCCTGCGCAAGCTGCTGATCGACCAGCTCCCGGTCACCAGCCACGCGTCGGGGCAGCTGCTGATTGTGGTGCGCAGCGACCTGGAGGGCGCGGCCGGCGTGGCGTTCGGCGGCACCGATGGCACGCACACGCTCACGCAGATCGCCGTCCTGCCGTACGACGCGCCCAGCAGCGCCCCCTTCGTGGGAAGCCTGCTCTTCCACGAGGTGACGCACGCCTTCCAGCGGATCTACACCTCGTCCACCCGCCCCAACGGCGCGCCGCCCACGCTGTACGCGGGAACCAGCCGCTGGGCCGTCGAAGGCGGCGCGGCGCTGATGCAGGCCGAGCTGGCGCGGCGGATGGCGGGGGTGCAGTGGGGGAGCAACTGGGACTTCCGCACGCCGGTGGGAGCGAACGCGCAGTTCTACACGCGGTTCGTGTACGTGGGCGTGGGGCCGTTCGTGCGCGGCTACTCGGTGTCGTCGGCGTTCCTGCGCGACCTCGCCGCGCGCCGCGTCCAGCGCGGCGAGGCGGTGGACGACGCGCTGGCGGCCGTCACCCGCGGCGCGCTGGAGGGATGGTTCGGCCACGGCCCCGCGGGCGCGCAGCGCACCGGCCTGGCGGCGCGGATGCGCGCCTCGCTCGGCGGCGACTGGGAGCCCGCCGACGCGATGCTCACCTGGACGCTGAGCCACGCCGCCGACGACCGCACCAGCAGCAGCGTCTTCCAGAACAACGCCTTCCTGCGCGCGTGGGACGGCGACGACCCGGCCCTGTGGCCCCCCGCCGCGTCGCTGGCCCCCGGCTCGGCGGGCGTCACGGTGAAGCACCCGCACGAATCCACCGGCCACTTCGCCCTGGCCGGCGGCGGCACCTATGCACTGGAGAGCTCGGTGGACGGCGTGCGCTGGATGATCGTGCGGGTGAAATAGAATCGCACGACCCACCCAATTCGTTTCGGCTGATACGAAAAACCGCGCGCCGGGAGGCCATCCCGGCGCGCGTCGTTCGTCGTGCGGTTGAAGTCCGCGAAGGCGGAAGAGTGGTTTCACACGGAGTCAACGGAGTCAACGAAGAACTTCATCTTCCGTTGACTCCGCTGACTCCGTTGACTCCGTTGACTCCGCTGACTCCGTTGACTCCGTGTGAAACAAGCGCAGTCTGGTTTTCATCCACTCTTCATTCGGAGCTCGGATTTACCGGTACTCCAGCTCCTCACGCGTCCAGATCTCACCGCCGCGCGCCACCAGCCGCACGCGCCGCAGGTTGCCGAGCGGTACCAGCGGGTCGGCGTCCAGCACCACCAGGTCGGCCAGCTTCCCCGCCTCCAGCGTGCCGATGTCTTCGCGGCCCATCGCGCGCGCCGCGGTGCGGGTGCTCGACACCAGCACCTCCATCGGCGTCATCCCCGCCTCGGCCATCGCCTCGATCTCGCGGTACACCGAGGCACCGTGCAGCGTGAGCGGGTTGCCGGCGTCGGTGCCCATGGCGATGGGGATGCCGGCGTCCCTCACGCGGCGCAGGTTGGCGTACATCGTCTGCCGCTGCGTGGCGATGCGCTGGCGGACGGCGGCGAGCCGGGCCTCGGGGAGGGCGCCGGGGAGCGAGTCGGTGAGCGCCACCTTGTGGCGCGTGACGGGGTCCACGCACGCCATCGCCACCCCGGTGGGGTCGAAGCGGCGCGCGTACATCATCACGTAGCCGTCCGTCACGGTGAGCGTGGGGTTGTAGATGGCGCCCGCCTGCTTCGCCAGCGCGATGAACTCGTCGTCCACCGGCTTGTCGTCCACCGAGTGCACCAGCAGCTTCGCCCCGGCGCGCAGCGCGGCCTTGGCCTGCCACAGGTCGGTGGCGTGCACGATCAGCGGGATCCCCCCGCGGCGCGCCTCGGCCGCGGCCATGCGCAGCCGCGCCTGGAGCGCCGCTGTGTCGGGCCCCGTCTCCTCGGCCAGGTACCACACCTTCACCGCGTCGCTGCGGTTGTGCACCATCATCCGCGCCCCGGCGAGCGTGGCCGAGTCGCTCCCCATCCACACGAACTGGCGAGCCGCGGGAACGTTCAGCCAGTGGTCGATGGTGCTGAGCAGCGGCCCCGCCGCGGCCACGTGCGGCGCGGCGTTGCTCGCCTCGGCGCGCGCGCGCAGCGCCCACGTCCACGGGTAGCCGCCCACGTCGAACGTCGCCGTCACCCCCGCGCACAGTTGGCTGCGGAAGAAGCGCTCGGGGTGCCGCTCGAGCGCCGCCACGGTGCTGTCGTACGGAAAACGGTCGCGCACGTCGAGCGCGTCGGGGCGGCCATCGGCCCAGCCGGTCTGTGAATAGTGCACGTGCGCGTCCACCAGCCCGGGGATGATCCACTTCCCCCGCGCGTCGATCACCTCCACCCCCGCGCCGATGGTGCACGCGCCCACGCACTCGATCTTCCCGCCGCGCATTACCACGGTGGCGTCGCGCAGCGGCGGCCGGCCGGTGCCGTCGATCACGGTGGCGTGCGTCAGCGCGAACGCCGGCACCGGCGCGTCGCCCGGCGAGCCGAAGGCGGTGCTCACGGCGATCTTCCAGCTCCCGTCCGGCTGCCGCACCAGCACCCGCTCCGACACCCCGCGCGAGCTGCCCCCCTGCGCCACCCGGTAGCGGTAGGCGCCGTAGACCACGCCGGGCGCCACCGGCACCACCTCGAAGTGCGTGGCCACCAGGGTGTCGGGCCAGGTGCTGTCGCGCGGCGTCGCCAGCCCCTGGTAGCCGTACGCCACGCCGCCCGGCCCCACGCGCGCCAGCCGCGGGCTCTGCAGGTAGTGCCGCAGGTACGCCGGCCGGTCGCGACGGTGGATCGCCGCGATGTTGCTGCGGAAGAAGGCCAGCGCCTGCGTGCTGTCGGCCGCGCGCTGGGCGGCCGTATAGGCGCGCGCCTGCCCGTGCGTGGCGGACGTGGACGCGAGCAGCGCCAAAAGGGCCAGCGGGAGGATTCGCTTCATGGCCGGGAGGGGTTTCGGCTGAAGGGAAACGGGCGATTCGGAGGATCGGGAACACACTACGGCGCCGTGTCGACCGAAGCAACGCGAACAGCAATCTCGCGCAGAGTCGATTCAGCAGGTGAACGAATCGCTTCGGCCGCCGCCCGCGCGGATGCGGGGGTGAACACGTTGGCGGCCGCGCAGCGCGCTACCGGCGGGAACGACCTGCGACGATCTCCAGACTCATACCACTTCTGGTTGATGACTGTGCATTCCAAGCCCGAGCCATCTCCCGTCATCCTGAGGCCCGACCACACCGAAATCGCGGCACGAGCGAGGGGTCGCAAGCCGAAGGATCCATAGCCGGTCCGCGCGAAATAGCCTGCGGTAGCGCGTCCGACGTCATAGATCCTTCGCGCTGCGGCCATCGTTGCGACCTCGACTCAGGTGTGGTCGCGCTCAGGATGACGACCGGTCGGCAGCGCTCGAATGCACGGTCAATCACGGGAGATGGTATCAGGGGCTCGATCTGAACCGTGGAATCCGGCGTGCGGCCGGGGCTGCCACGCTTCTGCCCCGGATGCGCACGCGGGAGCCGGAGGGAATCCTCCGGCTCCCGCGTTGCCGCCCCGACCCGGGCCTGGCTGCGGACCCTGTCGAAAGCGCCCGGGGCAGGCCCCGGGCGCTCCCCTCGTCCTCAGGGCGTGCAGGCGGAGAGCACCGTGCCCGTGATGGTCACGTCGCCCTGCGACCAGGCGTTCCCCTGCAGGGTGCCGCGCGTCGCGGTCAGGTCTCCACCCGTCAGGATGGCGCCCCGCATGTTCGAATCCGTCATGGTGGCCGCATCCTCCACCCACCAGGTGACGTTGCACGACGAGGCGCCGCCGGCCATCACCACCGTGAAGCCGGTGGTGGTGAGCGCGCCCACACCGCTCGTGCCCACCTTGAAGAGCCAGGTGCCCGTCGAGGGGCCGTTCAGCGTGAGCGTGCCCGTGAGGGCCGCCGCGTTGTCGAAGCAGTACACACCCGGCGGCAGCGTGACGCCCGCCAGCGTGCCCGTGAGCACCGTGCCGCAGGGGACCGTTTCGCGCGCGTTGTACGTCGCCACGAAGCTGTTGTAGGCCTGCACGGCGGCCGG
>DASWMA010000776.1:0-7891 GCA_036399995.1 Longimicrobium sp.
CGCCGCCGCGGCGGCGACCCCGAGATCGTGGGCGGTCTCGAGCGCGAGGGGCGCCGCATCGACACCATCGTGCGCCGCCTCCTCGACTACTCGCGCCCCGCCCCCGCCACGCGCGAGCCGGTGGAGGTGAACGCCAGCATCCGCCGCGTGGTGGAGCTCCTCGAGGCGCAGGGGAAGCTGGAGGGGATCGCGGTGGAGATGACGCTGGCCGACGAGCTGCCGCCGGTGTTCGCCGACGCGCACATGCTCGACCAGGTGTTCGTGAACCTGCTCGACAACGCGCGCGCCGCCATGGGGGGCGAGGGGGGGCTCACCCTCCGCACCCTGCTCGACACCTACGTTCCCGACCGCCCGATCCCCGTGCGCCGCACCTCCGACCCGCCGGGGGTGTCGTACGCGCACCTGCGGCGGCCGCGCTACGGCGCCTACCGCGACGCGGCGGCCATCGAGCCCGGCGCCGAGATCGTGCGCGTGGTGATCGCCGACACGGGGCCGGGGATCGCCCCCGAGCACATCGAGGCGATCTTCGACCCCTTCTTCACCACCCGGCCGCCGGGGCAGGGCACCGGGCTGGGCCTTGCCATCGTCGCCAGCACCATGGCAGACTTCGGCGCCCGCATCGAGGTCACCTCGGCCCAGGGCGGAGGCGCCGTGTTCACGCTCTGCTTTCCCACCCACCCCCGCCACACCCCGTGAGCGACCGACGCGTCCTGGTCATCGACGACGAGGCAGGGCTGCGCCACACGCTGCTGCTGATCCTGCGCGACGAGGGCTACCAGGTTCAGGTGGCCGACGACGGCGAGAGCGGGCTGCGCATGGCGCTGGCCGAAACGCCCGACCTGGTGCTGTGCGACATCCGCATGCCGCGCATGGGCGGGCTCGACTTCCTGGCCCGCTATCAGGAGGCCGGCGGCACCGCGCTGGTGGTGATGATGAGCGCCTACGGCGCCCTCGACACCGCCGTGGAGGCGATGCGGCGCGGCGCCTACGACTACATCTCCAAGCCCTTCAACGCCGACGAGGTGCTGCTCACGCTGCGCAAGGCGGAAGAGCGCGAGCAGCTGCGGCGCGAGGTGGCGCTGCTGCGCAAGGAGGTGGGGCGCGCCGAGGGGTTCCACGGCGTGGTGGGCGCGTCGGCCGCCATGCGCGAGGTGATGGACCTGGCGCTGCGGGTGGCGCCCTTTCCCTCCACCGTGCTGCTGACGGGAGAGAGCGGGAGCGGCAAGGAGGCGGTGGCGCGCGCGGTCCACGGCGCATCGCCGCGCGCCGACCGGCCGTTCGTGGCGGTGAACGCCGGCGCCATCCCCGAGAACCTGCTCGAGAGCGAGCTGTTCGGCCACGAGAAGGGCGCCTTCACCGGGGCCGACCGGGCGCGCGAGGGGGTGTTCGAAGAGGCCGACGGCGGCACCCTCTTCCTGGACGAGCTGGGCGAGCTGTCGCTGCCGCTGCAGGTGAAGCTGCTGCGCGTGCTGCAGGAGCGGCGCATCCGGCGGGTGGGCGGCACCGGCGAGCGCGCGGTGGACGTGCGCGTGCTGGCGGCCACCGCGCGCGACCTGGTGGCCGAGGTGAAGGCGGGGCGCTTCCGCGACGACCTGTACTATCGCATCAACGTGGTGCAGATCCACATCCCGCCGCTGCGCACCCGCCCGGAAGACATCCCGCTGCTGGCCGAGCACTTCGTGCGCCGCCACTCGCAGCGGCTGGGGATCGACACGCTGGGGCTGCCGCGGGCGCTTCTCCCCGTCCTCGCCGCCTATTCGTGGCCGGGGAACGTGCGCGAGCTCGAGAACGTGATCGAGCGCGCCCTCGTCCTGTCCGGCGGCGCGATCGGCGAAGAGCACCTGCCGCCGCACGTGCGCAGCGGCCGCCACCTGTTCGACGTCCCCGACGACGACGCCGACCTCTCCGTGAAGCGCCGCCTTCCCGCGCTGGAGAAGACGCTGATCGAGCGTGCCCTGGAGCGCTGCAACGGCAACCGCACCCGGGCGGCGGAGCTGCTCGACCTTTCGGTGCGCGCGCTGTCGTACAAGATCCACGACTACGGGCTGGAGTAGGCGATTTCCGTGGCTGGACCGGCGCCGCCGAGGGGGTCACACGGAGGCAACGGAGGAAACGGAGAACGGCGGAGCTGTTCTCCGTTTCTTCGTGGCTGGGACAGGCATCGATCTCGTCCGGGCGCTGCATGGATCTCACGCAGAGCAGCAGAGAAGCAGAGAGAGATTGGGTTGTTCTCTGCGTTCTCTGCTCCTTTGCGTGAGCCATCGGACGGATCATCGTCCCCACCGAGTTGAACGAAGAGAACAAAAACCTTGCGCGCCGAACAGCCGGCACGTACAGTAGGCTCCGCTCCCATCGTGTCGTTAGAAGTGGTCAGAATTATACAGATGAAGCCGCGGGGTGCGGCGGGGAGGTGGGCATGGGGCACGGGCGCGGATACACGCTGTTCGAGATGATGGCCACCCTGGTGATCGCCGGGATCGCCATGTCGTTCGCCGTCCCCAGCCTGGAGGGGGTGCTGCGCCGCGAGCGGGTGCGCGGAGCCATGAACCGGCTGGCCGGCGACCTGGAGTTCACCCGCATGGCCGCGGTGCGCAACGGGAGGAGCGTGGTGTTCCGCTTCACCCCCGCCCCCGGGTGCCCCCGCCCCGGCGGCACCGGCTACCGCATCCGCATCAAGGGCACCTCCACCGTGCTCCGCGAGTGGCACGCGGCCGACGGGGTGCCCGTCTGCTTCCGCACCAACAACTCCGACTCGCTGATCTACAACTCGCGCGGGCTGCTGGCGCCCTTCAACAACCGCAAGATCCGAGGCGAGCTGGGCGGCGCGCGCGACTCGCTCACCATCTCGTCGCTCGGCCGGATCTACCGCCGCTTCTGATGCCCACGTGCGCCTCGTCGCGTCGCCGGACGAGTTCGGGAGATCGAGACGCACTCACGCACTCACGCACTCACGCACCCGTTCGACGGCGCCCGCCGGGGCACCGCGCCGTCCATGTGCGCGTACGCGAACGCACGTGCGTACGCGGGGTGCGTGTCATGACGGGACATTGCCGTGCGAACGGGGTGTGCCGCCCGTCCACCCGCCCTGGCGGCGAAAAGCCGGAAATGCGGCCGCGACAACGGCATGCAGGATCGGCGGCAGGCCGGTAAACTTTTCCGCACCGGAAAGAAATCCGTTGCGAAACTGCTACGCGAATCTGCACAACGCGTTGTGCGGCAACGGATTTCGTGCGGGCATGAACCTCGCCTTGCACGTCGGCATGCATACGCCTGCCTTTCATCCGCCACGCGGCCGCGGCGGATTCTCCCTGCCCGAGATGCTGATCGTGCTGGTGATCATGGCCCTCGCCCTGGCCATGTTCGTCCCGCGCCTGCAAGGCGTGGCCAGGGTGAGCTCGGTGCAGGGCGCCATGAACCGCCTGGCCGGCGACATGAGCCTGGCCCGCGTGCGCGCCATCCGCAACGGCGTGCGCGCGCAGGTGTCGATCGCGCCGAACGGGAGGAGCTACCGCGTGATCGTGGACCCGGCGGGCGCCTCGCCCGACACCACCACGACCGTCGACCTGGCCGACGAGTATCCCGGCACGGTGCTGTCGCCCGCGCCCGGGACGGTGACCTTCGACAGCCGCGGGATGCTGGTGGCCGGCGGCACCACCACCGTCACCGCCACCCGCGAGACCCGCACCGCAAGCGTGACCATTTCCGGAGTGGGAGTTGTGTACCGTGACTTCTGAGCGCCCCGCCCGCGCCGACGCGGGCTTCACCCTGATCGAGGTGCTGATCGCCATGGTGATCCTGGCGATCGGCCTGCTGGCCGTGGAGGCGCTGGGGATCGGCGCCGCGCGCACCGTGCAGCGCGCCCGCGTGCAGAGCGCCTACACCGCGCTCGCCACCGACGAGATGGAGCAGGTGATGGCGACCATCGACAGCGACCCCGACACCGACATCGACGACCTGGAGTACACGGTGCCGGCGGGGAACGGCGCCGCCAGCGGGGCGCAGGTCACCCGCACCGCAACCTTCGCGGCCATCGCCGGCACGCAGCCCACCGGCCGCCCCAACCTGAACCTGTGGACCGTGGTGGTCAGCGTCCTCCCGCCCACCGGGTCGTCGCTGATCGCGCCCTCCGACAGCGTGCACCTGGAGTCCAATGTCATCCGCTGAGCTCAGGGGCGCCCGCGGCTTCACGCTGGTCGAGGTGCTGGTTTCGCTGGTGCTGGCCGGGCTGCTGGCCATGGTGATCTTCCAGGTGGTGCGCGGGCAGACCCGCTTCGCCGCAGTGCAGAGCGCGCAGCAGGAGGTGCAGCAGAACGCCCGCGGCGCCATCGAGATCATCGCCAGCGAGCTGCGCGGCGTGCAGCCGGGCGGGCTGGTCAGCACCAGCGCCAACTCCATCACCTTCATGCTCCCGCGGGCGTGGGGGATCTCGTGCGGGGGCACCGGCACCAACGGCGCCACCGGCGGCACCGCGCTCCCCGTCCTGTTCCCCGACGTTCCCGACACCACCGTGATGTTCGCGATCAACGGCGCCTCGGGGCTGCTGGCCGACACCGCGGCCGCCGGCGCCGCCGCCGAGGCGTGGGGGCCGGTTCCCGACGCCACCACGCTGGCCGGGCGCGCCCAGGTCAACTCGCTCCCGGCGCAGACCCCCGCGCTGGGCGTGGCCGGCAACCCCTGCATCGCGCTCCGCGCCACCGCGCCCGCCAACGGGCTGATGCGCGCGGTCACCGTCACCGGCACCGGTTTTCCCAACGTCGTGCCGGCGGGGAACACCGTGTACCTGTACCAGCTCTCCCGCTACGAGGTGGGGACCACCGACAGCGAGCACTGGATCTGGCGCAGCCAGGGGCTGCCGGGGAGCACCGGGAGCACGCAGCCGCTGGCCGGCCCGCTCACCTCGCCCACCACCGGGCTCGTCTTCACCTACTTCACCGCCGACGGCACCGAGTTCACCCCCGGAAACGACCGCGCGCAGCTGGCACTGGTGGCGCGGATCGGCGTGAAGGTGGTCGCCCACACCCGCGAGCGCGGGCGCACCAACCTGAGCGACAGCGTCACCACGTCCGTCCTGCTGAGGAACTGAAATGAGCCGGCTACGCACCCGCATGGGGCGCCTCGCGCCCACCCCCCTGGGAGAGAAGGGGATCGCCCTGCCGCTGGCCCTGCTGGGGCTGGTGGTGGTCACCCTGCTGGTCACCACGCTCCTCCTCACCTCGGGCACCGAGTTCGCCGTGAGCTCGAGCCAGAGGGACGCCGGGCGCTCGCTGTTCGGCGCCAGCGGCGCGCTCGAAGACTACGTGGCCACCCAGGCCGCGTCGGGGGCGATCAACCGCTTCGTGGAGGGGCCCGACACCCACACCTTCGACGGCGTGGACTACACCCTGACCCTGGCGAACCTCTCCTCCCAGCGGACGATCACCTCGGCCCTGGCCACGCAGCGCGAGATCTGGTCGCTGCTCGCCGTGCCCGAGCGCGGGCGCGGCGTGGGCGGGCTGATCCGGGTGACCCGCAGCGTCGCCAACGCGCGGCTCAACGTGAGTGCCGGCTTCACCTCGGGCGGGAACGCGAACGTCAACGGCTCGGCCGTGGTGAGCAACGGGGCGGGGCAGGTGGGGTGCGACTCGGCCAACACCTCGTACTCGGTGCAGGTCACCGCGGGCTCCACCGTGACCGCGGGGACCGGCAACCTGCAGGGCGTGTCGAACGTCTCCTCCGTCACCAAGGCCAACCTGATGAAGTCGGTGCTGGGGATCAGCCTCGACACGCTGGCGCTGCAGACGGCGCAGATCAAGTTCGGCCCGATGTTCACGGCGGCCAGGATGTGCCCCGACCGCACCGGCGGCGTGTGCCCCACCTGGCCCAACAACGTGAGCCCCAACCACAACAAGTCGCTCACCACCTCCGACTCGGTGTACAACTGGGGGTGCCCCACGGGTCACATCGGCAGCAACACCTGCAGCCCGGCGATGGCGAGCCGCTTCGTGGTGGTGGCCATCGACGCCACCGGCCTCAACAACAGCGAGGTGAAGCTGAACGGCGACTGGGGCCAGGGCGTGCTGATGATCCTGAACGGCACCCTCAACGTGCAGGGGAACTTCGTGTTCCGCGGGATCGTGCTGGTGGAGAGGGACATCAAGATCACCGGCGGCAACGGCCCCTTCCTGGGCAAGCTGGAGGGGACCGTGGTGGCGTTCGGCGAGAACAGCGAAGTGACCGACAACGTGCTGGGCAACGCCACCATCCGCTACAACCGCTGCAGCATCAACGACGCGCAAAACGCGCTCAACAACCGGCGCCTCGACGACATGCCGCAGGTGCTTGGCAACCCGGTGTTTGCGTGGTACGAGCTGGTGCGTTGACGCGGGGGCATGTGCGGGCGTCCTTGACGCCCGCACTGCCGCGCGCTATGTTGCCGCCATCCCCCCACACCATCCACGCCTAACCGCCCTTCGCCGCGGAAGCATTGCGGCGCAGCCCGACGGACCCTTTCCGCGCGTCCAATGGTCTCGTTCCTCAGCCGCAACCGCACCACGGTGGGGCTCGACATCGGCAGCGGCCTGATCAAGGTGGCCGTGGTCGACCACTCGGGCCCGCAGCCCGAGCTGGTGCACGTCTCCCACACCCCGCTCCTCCCCGACGCCATCGTGGAAGGCGAGGTGATGGACCCGCAGATCGTGGTGGAGACGCTGCGCCTCCTCTTCGACACCGGCCAGATCAAGCCCAAGCGGCTGGTCTCGAGCGTGGGCGGGCGCGACGTGATGGTGAAGAAGATCCAGATGGACCGGATGAAGGAGGCCGACGCCCGCGAGGTGATCCGCTGGGAGGCCGAGCAGCACGTCCCCTACGACATGGAGAGCGTGCAGCTCGACTTCCACATCCTGGACCCGCTCGACGATGGGCTGCAGATGAGCGTGCTGCTGGTGGCCGCCAAGCGCGAGCTGGTGGAGGGGCGCGTGGGGCTGCTGCGCGACGCGGGGCTGGGGCCCAGCGTGGTGGACGTGGACGCCTGCGCGCTGCACAACGCCTTCGAGTTCAACTACCCCGAGGCCCTTTCCGGCGTGACCGCGCTGGTGAACGTGGGCCACGAGGTGAGCACGGTGAACGTGCTGCAGGACGGCACCCTGATCCTGACCCGCGACATCCCCTTCGGCTCGCGGCGGCTGCGCGAGGAGCTGCGCCGCCTGCACGGCCTCTCCGCCGAGGAGGCCGAGGCGGTGCTGCAGGGGAAGAGCCCGCGCACCCCCGAGTTCCGCGAGCTGCTGGGGCAGGGGTGCGAGGAGCTGGCGGTGGGGGTGGAGCGCGCGGTGGCGTTCCTGGCGGTGAGCGACGCAGGCGGCGGGCTGCAGCGCGTGTACGTGTCGGGCGGCGGCGCCCGCATCCCCGGGCTGCTCGACGTGCTGGCCGCGCGGCTGCGCGCCCGCACCGAGGTGGCCACCCCCCTGCAGCGGCTGCGCGTGAAGCCCGGCGCGGCGGCGGGGATGCCGGTGGACGAGATGGCGCCCATGCTGATGCTGTCGGTGGGGCTGGCGCTCCGCAACGCGGCCTGACGCCGCCACAAGCCACGGAAGCCACGTGATCGAGATCAACCTGCTCCCCGCCGGCGCCGCCCGGCGCCCGGCCGCCCGCCGCGCGAGCGCGGGAGTGTCGCTTCCCGGCGCCGACCCGCGGGTGGCCGCGCTGGCCGGGGCCGCCCTGCTGATCCTGGTGCTGGGCGCCTTCGGCTTCTGGCGGCAGAGCACGAAGGCGGGCGAGCTCACCGGGCAGATCGACCGCGAGCGCGCCGACAGCCTCCGGCTGGCCCGCACCATCGCGCTGATGAAGAGCATGGAGAGCCGCCGCGACACCATCGAGCAGAAGATGGCGGTGATCCGCAGCGTGGACGGCCGCCGCT
>DASWMA010000777.1:0-2860 GCA_036399995.1 Longimicrobium sp.
GTCAGGTCGGCGGGCGTCAGGCGGCGCACCAGCCCGGCCTCGCCCAGCGCCTCGGCGGCCTGGCGGCGGCGGCGGGCGTACAGCAGCATCGCCAGCCCCACGATGCACGGCAGCAGCGGGATCAGGTGCAGCAGCTGGGGATACGCCAGGTTGTTCATCTACCGCTCCCCTTCCCCGGCCCGGCCACTCGCGCGGGACGCGAGGTTCGGCGCGGCCGCCGGGCGGATGAATCCGCGGCAACGACCACACGAAGTCCGCCTGCGCGGACTGCTGCGTCGGAATCATCGCGGGTGGCGAAGACCGGCTCGACCGCGATCGAGGAGCCACCGCCCGTCGATGTCATCCTGCGCGCGGCCACGTTGAGACCGCGGCCGCGACGACGGCTGCAGCGCGTAGGATCGATCGCCGACGGTGCGCTACGGCCGGTGTGGCGCATCGACTGGCCACAGATCCTTCGGCCTGCCGCCATCCGGGTGAGGGCAGGACCCGTGTTGCCGGCCTCAGGATGACGGGTCAGATACCGGGTGTGAAGGACATCACCGGCGTTTCGCAGGATGATCACAGCACCCGCGCTGATCCCCGTCATCCTGAGCGCGGCCACGCCGAGACTGCGGCCGCGACGACGGCCGCAGCGCGAAGGATCTATCGCCGACGGTGCGCTACGGCCGGTGTGACGCCTCGACGGGCCACAGATCCTTCGGCCCGCCTCGGTCGGGGTGAGGGCAGGACCCGTCTGGCCGGCCTCAGGATGACATCTCCGGGTTCTGGTTTGAAGGAACCAGCCCGCGCGTCGTCTCCCATCGCGCTCCGCGCGACGCACGGAGGATGAAAGAAGCAGCGACCCCGGTCGTTGGAGCCTCGCGCAGTTTGCGAGGCTTCTCGTCGTCGTTGCCGCGGCTTCAGCCGCCGGTGAGGGGGCGATGGACGGCATCATGGCACTCTCCCCCAGCGGGTGGCGCGGAAGCACCACTCGGCCACCAGCAGCAGCGCGGCGGCGAGCAGGAACGGCAGGTAGCGCTCGGTGAAGCGGACGTAGCGGCGCACCTGCACCTTGGTCTTCACCAGCCGGTCGATGTCGGCGTACACCCGCTCCAGCGCGCGCTGGTCGGTGGCGCGGAAGTAGCGGCCGCCGGTGGTGCGGGCGATGTCGTTCAGCAGCGGCTCGTCGATGCTCACGGGCATCCAGGCGTAGCGCAGCGCGCCGCTGGCGGTGACGGCCACCGGGATCCGCGCCCGCGTGCGCGACCCCACGCCGATGGTGAACACGCGGATGCCGAACGCGGCCGCGGCCTTGGCGGCGGCGCGCGGGTCCACCGCGCCGCGGTTGTTCTCGCCGTCGCTCATCAGGATGATCACGCGCGACTCGCCGCCCGCCTCCTTCAGCCGGTTGGCCGCCGTGGCCAGCCCCAGGCCGATGGCGGTCCCGTCCTCCAGCATCCCCACCCGCACGTTCGCCAGCGCCTGCCCCAGGATGGCGTGGTCGCCGGTGGCGGGCACCTGCGTGAGCGCCTCGCCCGCGAACGCCACCAGCCCGATGCGGTCGTGCGGACGCCCGTCCACGAACCGCCCCACCGTCTCGCGTGCCGCGCCCAGCCGGTCGGGCCGGAAGTCCTCCGCCAGCATGGAAGACGAGACGTCCAGGGCGATCATGATGTCGATCCCCTCCGACGTCTCTTCCACTACGCGGGCGCCGGTGCGGGGCCCGGCCAGCGCCAGGATCAGCGACACCAGCGTGGCCGTGCGCAGGATCTCGGGGAGGATGCCCAGGAACGCCGCGCCCCGCGTGCCCAGCCGCGCCACGGTGGCGGCGCGGCTGAACACGATCCCCGCGTCCCTCGCGCGCCGCACCCGCCACCACCACACGGGGACCAGCGCCAGCAGCAGCAGCGCCCAGGGATTCGCGAACTGGAGGCTCACGGCGCCGCCTCCGCCAGCGCCGGCTCGTCGGCCGGCATCGCGTACGCCTCCACCCACGCGCGGGCGCGCTCCAGGTCGCGGCGCGCGTCGGCGGCGGCGCGGCCGTGGCGGGCGAACTTGGCCAGGTCGCTCACGCGCAGCAGGTGCTCCAGCGTCTCCACGCGCTCCACGGGCGCTCCGCCCGCGCGCATCCCCTCCACCACCTCGAGGGACGTCAGGTCTTCGCTGAGCCGCGGCTCCACCACGGCGATGTAGCCGCGCAGCGCCTCGGCGATCAGCGTGTAGAACGCCTTCCAGTTCCCCGCCTCGATGAAGCCGCTGGTCCGCGCCCGCTCCAGCAGCGCCAGCGCCCGCTCGCGCGCCGTCGCGGGAATCGCCCGCGCCCGCCGCCGGCGGACCGCGCGGACCACGAGCCAGGCCAGCAGCGCCAGCAGGAGAAGCCCGAGAACGATCAGCGCCACCAGCACCGCCGTCCTCAGCGCGTCGCGCGACGGCCCCCACACGTCGTGCGGCGGCCGCACGCGCCACTGCGCCGAATCCGCCGGGAGCACGGCGCGCACGGTGGGGAACGCGAGCTTCACGGGCAGCGCGATCTCCCGCCCGTCCGCGCCCGTCAGCCGCAGCCGGGCCCCGAGCGTGTCGGGGAGCCCCGGCTGCCACGCCACCATGTTCGCCACCACCACCCAGCGCGAGCGCGCGCTGTCGCGCGGCGTGGCGGCCACGGCACCCAGGACGCGCCACCGGTCCGCCGTGTCCTTCGCGATCTCCAGCGCCACCTGCGTCCCCGCCGGCACGGTGACGGCCATCCCCGAGGCGAACCGGTCGCCCACCGTGACCGTGTCGGGCTGCGCGCGCGCCTGGTAGGCGAACCCTGGCGGCGGCGCGGGCGCCCGCGCGGTGTCCGCCGCCGGCGTCCGCGCCGGAGCGGGCGCCGTCCGCCCTG
>DASWMA010000778.1:0-1917 GCA_036399995.1 Longimicrobium sp.
GGGGGAGGGGTCGGCGAGCCCTGGCGAGCCGGGGGTGGGGGCCTGTCGGCCCCTACGGCTCGATCGGCACCGACTGCCCGAAGCTGCCGCTGGCCACGTGCGTCCGCGGGGCGGGGCGGTCGGCCAGGCGCGGCGCGGGGCGCGCGGTCACGCCCAGCACGGCGCGGGTGAAGTCGCGCTCGATCGGCTCGGGGGCGGCCAGCCCCTGGTTCATCAGCACCACCACGGCCAGCCGCTCGTCGGGGTACCACGCCGCTTGCGCGCGGAAGCCCGCCACCGCGCCGTCGTGGTGCAGGTACGGCCCGGCGTCGGTGGTGTCCACCATCATCCCGAAGCCGTACGACATCCGCACGTGCACGTCGGGCGCCGGCACGGGCGTGGTCATCTCGCGGAAGCTGGCCGCGTTCAGCACCCGCCCCTCGCCCAGTGCCACCTCCCACCTGGCCAGGTCGGCCACGGTGCTGCACAGCGACCCCGCCGCGTACAGCACGCTCGGGTCCCACGGGCGGGTGTGCACCGGGTTCCCCCGCCGCGTGCGCACGTAGCCCGACGGGAGCGGCCGGGTCTGCGAGTCGCCGCAGTATTCGCTGTCGTTCATCCCCAGCGGGGCGAAGAACTGCTCGCGCAGGTAGTTGCCGTACGCCTGCCCCGTCACCCGCTCGATCACCAGGCCCAGGAGGTAGTAGCCCGAGTTGCTGTAGTGGAAGCCCGTGCCGGGCGTGAACTGCAGCGGCCGCGCGGCCAGCGAGTCGATCAGCTGCGCCGGGGTGAGCACCTGGCGGAACTCGCGGAAGAACTCGGTGAAGTTGGGGACCCCCGCGGTGTGGTTCAGCAGCTGCCGCAGCGAGATGGTGCGGTAGCTGGCGGGAAGGCCCTCCACGTACCGCGCCACGTCGTCGTCCAGCGAAAGCTGGCCGCGCTCGGCCAGGCGCAGCACCGCCGCGGCGGTGAACTGCTTGCTCACCGAGGCGATCTGGTAGACGGTGCGGGCGGTCGCCTGGCGCTTGCCGCGGTCGGCGGTGCCCCAGCCGCGCTCCAGCAGCACTCGGCCGTCCTTCACGATCGCCACGCTCAGCCCGGGGATCGATTGGTCCTCCATCGCCTGGCGGGCGATGGAGTCCACCGTCGAGACCAGGCGCGACAGGCGCGCCTCTTCGCCGCCCACGGTGAAGCTGGCGGCGAGCTGCGCATGGGCGGGGCGCGCGAAGGCGCACAGGATGATTGCGGCGAGCGCCGCGATGGGACGACGGATCACGGGCGTGGCGGGAAGGCGGTGTGGCTGTGGATGCTGCGCGTTTCTGCGTGCCGTCCCGCCCGCGGGCGCTGGATGCGCGCGCGGGTGCACGCTCGCCGTGGGGGCGAATGCGTGGGGACTGCTCGAGTTGGGTGGGTGTTTTTCGCGGGGAAGACCCGCCCGGACCGACTGCCTCCGGCTGGAGCCCGCGGACGGGGCCCTGGGGAGGGAGGGATGCCTCAGGGGGAAATCTATGTTCTAACGCACGATCTGAGAAGCGTTCCGATCATTAGATTTCGCCACGTAGCAGCGCGCGTTGCAGCGGTACGCATTGTGTCGGGGCGAAGGGATTGGCGCGGCCGCGGCGGGCCCCCTCCCCCCGGCCCCCTCACCCCGCTCCGCGGGGGAGGGGGTGAACTGCGTGTCCGACCGCTGCGTTTTCGCTGGAACGAACGGCGGATCAGGCGGGGGATTGCCGGACGGCGCGGAGGAGGTCGCGCGTGGCTGCCTCGGGATCCGCCGCGCGCATCACGGCGCTGATCACCGCCACGCCGGCGGCGCCGGCGCGCACCACCTCACCCGCGTTCGCCGCGCTTATGCCGCCGATGCCGACCACGGGGATGCGGACGGCGCGCGCGACCTCCGCGATGCGCTCGCAGCCGACGGCGTCGCCCGCGTCGGCC
>DASWMA010000779.1:0-5160 GCA_036399995.1 Longimicrobium sp.
CCGCAAGCGCCGTCCGGGCGCGGGCGCCGGTGCCGGCGGCTCCGAGCAGGGCGCCGCGGAGTAACTCCGCGCGCGTCGGGCCAGGACCGCAGCAGCACACGGGGCCACCGGCGCAGGCGCGCTCGTGGCCCCGTTTTTTCAAGCCCGCACCGCGGGTCCCATTCAAGCATCCGACTCAACCGAGGACCGGGACAGTGGCCGAGATTTCCGCGAAGGACGTGAAAGAGCTCCGCGACCGCACGGGCGCGGGGATGATGGAGTGCAAGGGCGCCCTGAACGAGGCGGGCGGCGACATGGAGCGCGCGATCGACATCCTGCGCGCCAAGGGGGCCGCCAAGGCGGCCAAGCGCGCCGAGCGCGAGACCAAGGAAGGCACCGTGGGCAGCTACGTGCACATGGGCGGCCGCATCGGGGTGCTGGTCGAGGTCGGGTGCGAGACCGACTTCGTGGCGCGCAACGACGAGTTCCAGAAGCTGGTGCGCGACATCGCCATGCACATCGCGGCGGCCGCGCCGGTGGCGGTGCGGCGCGAAGACTTCCCCGCCGACCTGATCGAGCGCGAGCGCGCGGTGTACCGCGAGCAGGTGAAGGAGAGCGGGAAGCCCGAGCAGATCTGGGACAAGATCGTGGACGGGAAGCTCGAGAAGTTCTACGCCGAGGGCGCGCTGCTGGAGCAGCCTTTCGTGAAGAACCCCGACATCACCGTGGGGCAGCTGGTCACCGACGTCTCGGCCAAGACCGGCGAGAAGATGGAGGTGCGCCGCTTCGCGCGCTTCGCGCTCGGCGAGCAGTGAGCGCGCCGGCCGCCATGACCGTGGCAGGCACGGAGCCGGGCTCCGGCCAGGGCGAGGGCGCGCTGTACTACCAGCGCGTCCTGCTCAAGCTCTCGGGCGAGATGCTCGCGGGCGAGCAGAAGTTCGGGATCCATCCCCCCGTGGTCGACCGGCTGACCGACGAGATCCGCGAGGTGCACGAGATGGGGGTGCACCTGGGGATCGTGATCGGCGGCGGGAACATCGTGCGCGGCACCCTGGCGTCGCAGCAGGGGATGGACCGGGTGAACGCCGACTACATGGGCATGCTGGCCACCGTGATCAACGCCCTTGCGCTCCAGGACTGGCTGGAGCGCAAGGGCGTTCACACGCGGGTGCTCACCGCCATCCGCATGGAGCAGCTGGCCGAGCCGTACATCCGGCGCCGCGCGCTGCGGCACATGGACAAGGGGCGGGTGGTGATCTTTGCGGGCGGCACCGGCAATCCGTACTTTTCCACCGACAGCGCCGCGGTGCTGCGGGGGATCGAGATGGCCGCCGACGTGATCATCAAGGCCACCAAGGTCGACGGCGTGTACACCGCCGACCCGGCCAAGGACGCCAGCGCGCAGTTCATCCCGCAGATCAGCTTCCTCGACGCGCTGTCGCGGGAGCTGGGGGTGATGGACGCGGCGGCGCTCAGCCTGTGCAAGGAGAACGGCACCCCGGTGGTGGTGCTGAGCCTGGACCAACCCGACGCGGTGAAGCGCGTGGTGCGCGGCGAGCGGGTGGGCACGCTGGTGCACCCGTAGCCTTCGCCCGCTGCTCCCCCCCCGATTCGAAACGACCCGGACCGACGGAACGGAAACATGTCGAGCATGCAGAAAGCCAAGCAGCGGATGGAGAGCGCCCTGGAGTCGCTGCGCCGCGAGTTCGGCGGCGTGCGCACGGGCAAGGCCAGCCCCGCGCTGCTGGACACCGTGCGGGTGGAGGCCTACGGCAGCCGCGTGCCGCTGAACCAGGTGGGCACGGTGAGCGCCCCCGAGCCGCGGATGCTCACCATCCAGCCGTGGGACCGCTCGCTGGTGAAGGACATCGAGCGGGCGCTGCGCGAGAGCGACCTGGGGCTCAACCCCAGCAACGACGGCCAGCTCATCCGCATCCCCATCCCCGCGCTGACCGAGGAGCGCCGCAAGGAGTACGTGCGGATGCTGCACAAGCTGGCCGAGGAAGGGCGCGTGGCCGTGCGCCAGGCGCGCAAGGAAGCGAACGACGAGGTGAAGCACCGGCAGAAGGACGAGAGCCTCAGCGAGGACGACATCCGCCGCGAGCAGGCCGAGGTGCAGAAGCTGACCGACCAGTACATCGGCAAGATCGAAGACATGCTGAAGCACAAGGAAGCCGAGGTGATGGAGGTCTGACCGGGCTTCGGCCCGGCGGCGTTTCGGCGGAAGCGACGGATCCGGGGCATCCGGAGGGTCCCCCGGCGGGTGCGGGAAGTGCACTGGTGCGTGAGTGCGTGGCGGGATCGCGGCTCACGCACTTCGCATGTCGGGGGTGACGGACGCCGATTCGTCGCACCGACGCCGGTGGAAAGGTCGAGTCCGCGGCCGTTGGTGACGGGACGCCTCCCGGCATCGGATGCGTCGACACCGGCGCACTGGCGCACTCACGCACTCGCGCACCTGTTCGCCGTCTCCGTGCCGCGTACTTTCGTGCTCAAACGACTTGTTTTGACAAACCTCCTCCGCGGGTCCATTTTTCGCGAATGTCTTCCGACCTCCTGCAGCAGATTCGCGTGAACGGCGCGGTCCCCCGGCACGTAGCCGTGATCATGGACGGCAACGGGCGCTGGGCGCGCGAGCGCGGGCGCCCGCGCGAGTTCGGCCACCGCGCCGGGATGCGCGCCGTGCGCGCGGCGGTGGAGGCGGCGGGCGACGCGGGGGTGCAGGTGCTCACCCTCTTCGCCTTCAGCCAGGAGAACTGGGAGCGGCCGCCGCGCGAGGTGGGCGCGCTGATGGCGCTGCTGGAGCTGTACGTGCGCCGCGAGCGCCAGGAGCTGAAGGAGAAGGGGGTGGAGGTGCACGTGGTGGGCGAGCTGCGCCGGCTGGGGCCGCGCACCCGCGCCGCCATCGAGGGGATCGTGGAGCACACCCGCGGGGGCACCGGGCTCAAGCTGAACCTGGCCATCAGCTACGGCTCGCGCGCCGAGATCGTGCACGCGGCCCGGCGGTTGGCCGAGCGGGTGCGCGAGGGCACGCTGATGCCCGGCGAGATCGACGAGGAGATGTTCGCCGAGCACCTCTACACCCCCGCCGACCCCGACCCCGACCTGCTGATCCGCACCTCGGGCGAGCTGCGCATCTCCAACTTCATGCTGTGGCAGCTCGCCTACACCGAGCTGTACGTGACCCCCGTCCTCTGGCCGGACTTCACCCGCGAGCACTTCTTCGCGGCGCTGCTCGAGTACCAGCAGCGCGAGCGGCGCTTCGGCCGCGTGCTGGCCTCCTGACCTTCCCGATCGATTCCGGAGAAGCCGCCGTTGGCTCGTAACGAGACCGCGACGCGCACCGCCGTGGCCGCGGTGGGGATCCCCATCGCCACGGGCGCCATGTACCTGGGCGGCTGGGTGCTGGCCGCGCTCCTGGCCGTGTGCGCCATGCTGGCCGCGCGCGAGCTGTTCCGCATGGCCGAGCTCAAGCGCGCCTTCCCGATCGGGTGGGTGGGGATCGGCGGGGCGGCGCTGCTGGTCGCCCTCTCGGCCGTGGCGCCCGAGCGGGGGGTGGACACCGGGCTCCCGAACGCCGGCATCGTGCTGATCCTGCTGGCGGCGCTCACCGCGGCGATCTGGCAGCGCGGGGTGGCGGGCGAGCCGCTCCTGTCGGTGGCGGTCACCTTCATGGGCGCGGTGTACCCCGCGCTCCTCGCCTTCGCCCTCTTCCTCCGCCACCTCCCGGGGGTGGAGAGCCGGCTGCACGGCACCGCGATCCTCCTCTTCCCCGTCGTCCTCACCTGGCTCAGCGACACCTTCGCGTACTTCGCGGGGCGGCTGTGGGGGAAGCGCAAGCTGATCCCGAAGGTGAGCCCGGGGAAGACGGTGGCGGGGGCGCTGGGGGCGGTGATCGGCACTCCGCTCGCGGCAGTGGGGTACGCCCTGTTCCTGCAGCGCTTCGCCACCTGGCGCCCCGAGCTGATGGAGGCGGCGCTCTTCGGCGTGGCGGTGTCGATGGCGGCGCAGGTGGGCGACCTGGCCGAGTCGCTGCTCAAGCGCGACGTGGGGGTGAAGGACTCGGGGAAGCTGCTGCCGGGGCACGGCGGCGCGCTCGACCGCTTCGACTCGCTCTTCTTCACCCTGCCGCTGGGGTACGCCTTCTTCGTTCTGCTGGTGGGGCACTGAGCTTCCGATGAAGGGCGTTGCCATCCTGGGCGCCACCGGCTCCATCGGCCGCAGCGCGCTGGCGGTGCTGAACCAGCACCCGGGCCGCTTCCGCGCCGTGGCGCTCACCGCGCACCGCAGCTGCGACGCGCTCGCCGTGCTCGCCGCCCGCTACCGGCCCGCGCTGGCCGTGCTCGCCGACGGCGAGGTGCCGGCGGGGGTGGAGGGGGCGACGGCGTGGCGCACGGGGCGCGAGGCGCTGCTGGAAGCCGCCACCCACCCCGACGCCGACATCGTGCTGAACGCGCTGGTGGGCGCCGCGGGGCTCGAGCCCACGCTGGCGGCGCTGCGGGCGGGGAAGCGGGTGGCGCTGGCCAACAAGGAGTCGCTGGTGTGCGGCGGGCCGCTGGTGCTGGAGGCCGCGCGACAGGGCGGGGGAGAGCTGCTGCCGGTGGACAGCGAGCACAGCGCCATCCTGCAGTGCCTGCAGGGCGCGCGGCCCCAGGACGTGCGGCGGCTGGTGATCACCGCCTCGGGCGGCCCCTTCCGCGGCTTCTCGGCACAGATGCTGGCCGGCGTGACCCCGGCCGACGCGCTGCGGCACCCCACCTGGACGATGGGCGCCAAGATCACCATCGACAGCGCCACGCTGGCCAACAAGGCGCTGGAGGTGATCGAGGCGCACTTCCTGTTCGGCGCAGGGTACGACCAGATCGAGGCGGTGGTGCACCCGCAGTCGATCATCCACTCGATGGTGGAGATGGTGGACGGCTCGGTGCTGGCGCAGCTGGGGTTCCCCACCATGGAGCTGCCGGTGCTGTACGCCCTGGCGTACCCCGAGCGGCTCCCCTACACCAGCCGCCGCTTCGACCCCGTGGCCGCGGGAACGCTCACCTTCGAGCCGGTGCGCTCGGCCGAGTTCCCGGCGTTCGCGCTGGGCGTGGAGGCGGGGCGGAGCGGCGGAACCGCACCCGCGGTGTACAACGCGGCCAACGAGGTGGCGGTGAAGCACTTCCTGGCCGGCCGACTGTC
>DASWMA010000780.1:0-22965 GCA_036399995.1 Longimicrobium sp.
GACGTGCACTGCATCTCCCGGGTTGTCGCTGCCTAAACGCAGACGTGATTTTCAAGAATAGCCTGAGAAACAACCTTTGCCTGCTCATAGTGCTGAAACGACGTCTCTAGGTCTGGCGCCTCTTCCGCCATCGCGCGTTCAATCCGTTCCGCGTCGAACTCGAGAAAGACGATCGCGGGGGCCGCGGCATCGTCGGTCATTTCCACGCCCTTCTCTCCCATATACGGCCCTCACGGAATGTAGGTTTCTCTCTCCCGAATAAAATTCCTTTAAGTTACTTGTGGGCGACGCACATTGTCAATATGCTTGCACTCGGCATTTCGCTTTCACGCACACATTGGTGACGAGGGAGGAACGCAGGTGAAAAGGACGGCCCTGTGGTGCTGCTATGCCGTGCTGGTGGCACCCGCGTCTGGGATGGCGCAAGCGTCGAGCGCGCCCGCGCCGCCCGCGCTGTCGCAGACTGCCAGCTACCGGATCAAGCCGCGCACGCAGATGTGCCCGTTCGGCTACCAGACCACCAGCGTGCGCTACGCCGTGGTCGGCACCGGCGCGTTCGCGAACGCGCAGCCGCCGCACCTGGTGCTGGAGGAGCGCGTGGCCAAGGACCGCTGCGAGAACCACGAGGGCGGCCGCGGCGAGGTGACGGTGGCCGCGCGGCCGGCGGAGCGCCCCACCGCCACCCCGGTGTGGCGCATCCGCGCGCCGGGCGACGAGGGCGGGGTGTGGCACGACGGCGACCTGGGCGGCGAGGAGATGTACCGCGTGGTGCGCTACGGCTGCTGCGGCGCCCAGAACCTGTCCACCTTCTATTCGCTGCGCACCGGGCACCGGCTGTTTGCCGCCGACCGGCCGCTGCTGTACATCGAGGTCGAACGCATCGGGACCGGGTACCTGGCGCTGCACAGCGGGATGGCGGCGGACGGTGGCCCCGGCGGCGAGAGGGACCGCACGCAGGTGGCCCGGATCTCGTTCGGCGGCCCCGGCCGGGTGATGCAGGACGTGGTGATCCGCGGCCCGTCGCACGAGTTCTACGTGCCGCGCTTCGAGCTGGTGGCGCGCGGGCCCGGCGGCCGGATCAAGCGCGGGAACCGGCTTGACATCAACGACGAGATCGGCGCCGGGTGGACCGTGGTGGTGGCGGTGGGGCTCGAAGGCATGGGCGCCGCCGACCCGCCGCCCAGGGCCGAGATCCTGATCCCGCTGGAGAACGGCCGCTTGGCGCCCGAGAAGGCCCGCGTACCCGCCGGCTGGCGCGTGGCGGTGGTGCCGCGGTCGTAGGGCAGGCGACGGGAGGAACGGCTGGCGACGGAGGAACGGCAGGCGGCACCGGATTTTCGCGCGCGCCGCGGCACCGCGCCCTCTCCGGCCGCCTGAGGGCGTCCACCTCTCCCGTACCGGGCCCCGTACCGGGAGAGGTTGTGGAGAGCAGTATCCGCGCGCGTCGGATGGTTCGGCGCTGCTGCTGCGTGTCGCTTCCCGCGCGGATCGCGGCGTGCAGTCCGCGACGGCGGACTTCCCGATGGTCCAGCCGCCGGTTTCAACCGGCGGTGGCGCGGGACGCGCGTGCGAGGGATCGCCCGCCCCGGCGCAGCGGCGGCACGCCCGAAATCCCACCCGCGCTTTCCTCGTTGTTCCCCCACGCAGATCCCGCCCGTCCCGCCGGCATGCCTTTCCGCGGCCCCCTGCCTCTGTCCATCGCCCGCCGCGGCCCGTTACATTGCCGCTTTCCGCGTGAAACCACCCGCCGCGGCGCGTCCGGAAGGACCCAACCCCAACGGTGCGAATGACGGAACGGGGCGAACGGCCGCTGAAGGTCGCCTACGTCTCGGAAAGCCTCCTTCCCCACGTGGACGGAGTGTCGCGCACGCTCGCGCAGCTCTTCGGCTACCTGGAGAGCGCCGGCGTGTCGTTCCGCGTGCTGTCGCCGTTCACCCCGCCGGCCGAGCTCAGCTGGGCCCGCCGGGTGGAGAACGTGCCGTACATCCGCTTCCCCCTCTACAAGGACTACCGCCTGGCCATGCCCATCGGCCACAAGGTGTCGGGGCGGCTGGAAGAGTACGGGCCCGACCTGATCCACGTGGTGAGCCCCACCCCCATCGCCGTGCGCGCCCAGAAGTACGGGCAGCGCGCCGGGATCCCCGTGGTGAGCTCCTTCCACACGCACTTCGTGTCGTACTTCCGCTTCTACCACCTGGGCGGGCTGGAGGGATTCGGCTGGCGGCTGATGCGCTCGTTCTACGCGCGCTGCGAGAAGGTGTACGCGCCCAGCCACGCCATCATCCGCGAGCTGGGCGAGCGCGGGATCCGCAACACCGAGCTGTGGTCGCGCGGGATCGACCTGGCCCGCTTCTCCCCGCGCTGGCGCGACCCCGAGCTGCGCGCGCGCGTGGGGGCCGACGACGACACGCCGGTGCTGCTGATGGTGAGCCGGCTGGTGAAGGAAAAGAACCTGGCCGACCTGGTGGAGGCCGAGAAGATCCTCCGCGCGCGCGGGAGCAGGCACAAGCTCGTCCTGGTCGGCGAGGGGCCGATGCGCCCCGAATTGGAGAAAGCGCTGCCGGACGCGCACTTCGCCGGGCACCAGACGGGCGAGGCGCTGGCGCGCTGGTACGCCTCGGGCGACGTGTTCGTCTTCCCCTCCACCACCGAGACGTTCGGCAACGTGATCCTCGAGGCGCAGGCCTCGGGGATCCCCGCCGTGGTGGTGGACGCCGGCGGCCCGCCCGACCTGGTGGAGCCGGGAGAGACGGGGTTCATCGCCCGCGCCAACGACCCCGCCGACTTCGCCGACAGGGTGCAGGCGCTGCTGGCCGACCCCGCCGAGCGCCGGCGGATGGGGTGCCGCGCCCGCGAGGCCGCGGCGCTGCGCGACTGGAGCGCCATCAACGGACGGCTGGTGGAGAGCTACCGGCGCGTGGTGGAGCGCTACCGGGCAGAACGCGACACGTGACCGCCGGCCCCCCGGCCGCATCCGTGGACGGGGCCCGGCGGACGCACCGCCGCGGAAATGCCTGCTGGACCGCGTCTTCCGCACCTCTGATCGTGGTTCCCATCGGCATGCGGGCGAACGTGTGGTGGAGCTGGTACGCCACCGACCACTCCGTTTTCGCCAACCTCGGCTCCCTTCCCCGCCAGTACCTCTACCTCGCGCTCGTTCTCGTGTCAGACGCGCGCCGCCGGGCGGCGCACCAGCGTCCGGACGCGGAGATCCGATCGCGGCGCACGATCGTACCATAATCCGGGGGGCCCTCACCCTGCCGCTTCGCGGATGTCCCTCTCCCAACGACCGAAACGACCTGGGAGAGGGACTTGGGCTCGCTTTGCTCGCGGCTACCTCGAACCCGGACGAATGCTCGTACCGTGCACCGTCATCCCGGCCGCGCCGGAGCCGGTAGTCCGCGAAGGCGGACTTCGTGTGGTCGTTGCCGCGATTTCAATCGCCCTTCCCCGATCCAGCCCCGTAAAACCTCGGCAAAGCTGCCACAACGGACGTTCCATCCACCCGCCCCAAGTCGTTCCGGCACTGCGAGTTGCGGTGTCACCCCAAGGGGACGCGGAACCTTTTCAGAGTTGATGTAACCCCTTGTAACCTAACCAGTTGCTAACATGGTTCATCAGTGAACGACCCTCGACAAACCCGGTCCGTGGGTGTATATTCAAACCATGAAAACAGCCATCGATCTGAAGAGCGCCGCCGCACAGTTCGATGCGGCGCAGCACCCCGCCGGGCGTGGTGTGCTGCGGAGCGTCTCGGAGCCGGGCCGGCCGAAGCAGGCCGTCCTGGCAGAGCTCAGCGACGAGCAGCTCTTCCAGCAATATACGCAGGGCGACGCGGACGGCTTCCGGGTGCTGGTGGACCGGTATCAGCCGCGCATCCAGGGCTTTCTCCGCAAGCGCCTGAACGACGAGGAGCGGGTGGAGGATCTCACGCAGGACACCTTCCTGCGCATCCACCGCGCGCGTGACAGCTACGACCCGGCGCGGAAGTTCTCGACGTGGATCCACACGATCGCGAACAACCTGCTGAAAAACGAGTTCCGCAACCGTTCGCGCCGGCGCGAGACCACCTTCAGCGAGCTGCGCCCGGAGACGGCCAGCAACGGCGCGGTGAGCCGGCCGGTGGAGTTCGCCGCCACGGGGCACAACCCCGAGCGCGAGGCGTACCGCCGCGAGCTGCGCGAGGCGATCGACGCCGCCATCGAGCGGATGGACGAGCACCACCGCATCCCGTTCGTGATGCGCGAGGTGGAGGACCGCACCTACGAGGAGATCGCCGAGCAGATCGGCATCCCCGTGGGCACGGTGAAGAGCCGCCTGAACCGCGCTCGCAACTCCTTCCGCATGCTTCTGCCCGTGCCGGTCTGACCGGTTTCGGCTGAACGATGGAGGACGGCCCGCTTCGGAGAGATCCGGAGCGGGCCGTAGTTCTTTCAACCGCAACAGCGGGTCACACGGAGGAACGGAGCAGAACGGCGGAAACGGAGAACTCAGCGCAGTTCCTCCGTTCCTCCGTTCCTCCGTTCCTCCGTTCCTCCGTTTCGTGGTTTTCTACGCCTCGCCCATCATCAGCCCCTCGATGCTGTGGGCTTGGTGGATCGGCTCGAGCTGGTCCACCACGCGGCAGGTGAGGTGGGGACGCAGCCACTCGGGGAGGGAATCGTAATACGCGCGGGTGAGCTGCAGGTCGTGCCGCTCGGCGTTGCGCGCGTCCGGGGCGTCCACGCCCAGGACCAGCACCGGGCGCGCCTTGTTGGAGCGGTTGGCCGTGCCGCGGTGGATGGTGAGCGCCGAGCGGGCGGAGATGTCGCCCATCTTGGGCATCTTCCGCTGGGCGCGCTCGTGATAGCGCGGGTACAGCGACTTCGGCGGAAACATCTCGTGCTCGAAGCCGTCGGGCGCGTCCCACTGGGTGCCGGGGGCGATCTCGAAGGGGCCCATGTCTTCGAACACGTCCACGGCGGTCAGGTTGAAGGCCAGCGAGTTGAGCCGGCGGCCGGTCAGCGTCTCCTGGGGCGCCGGGAAGTCGCGGTGCCAGGGCTGGTCGAGGGCGCCAGGGTTGGGCACGTCGAAGCCGATCTCCACGATCCGGTAGTCGGGCCCCAGCACCGCCTCGTTCACCGCCCTCACCCAGGGGTGCGCCACCAGCTCCACGAAGCCGCGGATATCTTCCGGGTGAATCTCCACGTAGTGCCGCTTCGGCCCGCGGCCGACGGCGCCGTTGGGGCGCGCAAGCGCGTCGCGGTACGCCACCTCGAGGTCTTCGGCCAGCTGGGCCACCCACTCGCGGCTGAAGGCACCCTTCAGCCCGATGATGCCGTCTCCGTAGATGCCGCCCATGATGGCGGCCACGTCGTACTGCGCCGGCTCCGCGGCTGCGTGGGCCGCCTCCGCCTGCGGGGCCTGTGCTTCGGAGATGGTGGTCATCGCGCGCTCTCGTCGTTAAGGTTCAACACGGCCGCGGACTTCGCAGCCGATCCTGCCTGAAAAACCGGACAGGTGCGCTGGTGCGTGAGTGCGCCAGTGCGTCGTCCGGTCGGAATCCTCCAAGTCACCCGCGTCCGCCGCCTCCGCCCGTTGGCGCGGCGAATGCGACGCGGAACCGAAGGCGCCGCCGGCACTCCGCCGGATCGCCCGCCCGTCGCCCCCAGCCTGGGGATAAGACGATGTCATCGACCCGCACCCTGATCGCCACCGCCGCCGCGCTGCTGCTGGCGGCCTGCGCCGGCAACGCGCCGCCCGAGAACGAGCCCGAAGCCGTGCAGGTGGGCTACGGCACCCAGACGCAGCGCGAGATCACCGGCGCCGTCGGCTCGGTGCAGCCCGACGAGCGGCAGGCACGCGCCACGCGGGTGGAGGAGATGATCCGCGGCCGCGTGGCCGGCGTGGACGTGACCCGCCGCGCCGACGGCAGCTACTCGATCCGCATCCGCGGCGCCGGCGGGTTTTCGGCGGGCGACGGCGAGCCGCTGTTCGTGATCGACGGCGTGCCCGTGGGCACCCTCTATCCCGGCACCGCGCTGGCCGGCATCGACCCCTCCACCGTCTCGCGGATCGACGTGCTGAAGGACGCCGGCTCGGCCGCCATCTACGGCTCGCGCGGGATGAACGGAGTGATCCTGATCACCACGCGGAGCCGCTGAGACGGGTGCCCAGTGCCCAGTGCCCAGTGCCCAGCCGATCGTGCTGAGTGCTGAGTGCTGAGTGCTGAGTGCTGGGAGCGCGTCGCCGCCGTCTACAGCCCCTCTATCCGCTTCGCCACGGGGTCGATCGGGCCCAGCACCCCGCCCGGCCGGTCCAGGTAGAAGTAGGCGCAGCTCGACCAGTCGTCCGAGCGCTCGAACTTGCCGTCGCGGCTCAGGTCCATCCGCACGCGGCCGGGGCCGGCGCGGTAGAGCGGGCGTCCCTCGCGCACGATCGCCTCGCGGCTGTGCGGCGCCAGGTAGCCGATCTGCTGCATGGTCACGCGGATGTCGCGGTGGAACCACACCGGGTCGGGCACGTGGTAGCGGTAGAACGCCCACATCCCCGCCCTGTCGTCCGCGATCGGCGAGCCCTGGTACATCTGTGAGTAGGCGCCCTGCCCCCACGCCGTCCCCACGTAGTCCTCGGTCCCCGTCCCCGCCAGGGTGGGAAGCTCGCGGTCGCCGTCCAGGTAGATCTTGATCTCGCCTTCGCCCCACCAGGTGTTGTGGTAGGTGGCCGTGTCGGTGATCACCCCGATGTTCACGCCCAGGTAGCGCCCGCGGCCGGTGATGCGCGGCAGGATCTCGTAATCGTGCTGCAGGCGCGTGTTGCGCTCGCGGCGGTAGTGCGCGTGGAAGTACAGCGCGTTGGCGGGGATGCGGTCGCCCACCGTGTAGTCGATGTCGTAGAACAGCTCCGGCAGGTCCACCCCGGTCTCGTTCACCATCACGATGCGCATCCCCGTGCGGAACGGCATGGGGATGGTGGCGTTGAAGCTGCGGCCTTCGGGGTTGCTGAAGAAGACGGATTCGAAGGTGACCATCCGCCCCAGCCCCTGCCCGAAGAAGTCGCCGATCGGCGCGCTGACGGCGGGGGTCGCGGCGCCGTCCCAGTACATGTCGATGCGCAGCCCGCGCATCATCCGCGGCCCGCGGTCGGGGATGGTCATCCACAGCCGCCGCACCACGCCGCTGGTGCCGGTCTCCTGCGCCAGCACGCGGCTCTGCCCCGCGGGGATGGCGATGGTGGGCGAGCCCTTGCGCCCGCCGTTCGACCGCGCGCCGGCGCCTCGCGCGGCCGTGGGGTTCTCGGGGCTGGCCCAGCGCGTCTGCACGCCCGGCTGCATCTCGTACAGCGACTGCGCGCCGGACGAGGCAACGGTCGCCGCGACGGCGGAGAGCGCGAGGGCGAAGGATGCGAGCTTCACACGGAGCTCCAGGGCAAGCACTCGCCAGGGGCAGACCCCCGCAGGGGCGATTGAAATCGCGGCAACGACTACACGAAGTCCGCCTTCGCGGACTACTGGCTTGCGCTCAGCCGCGGCTCACGTGCGCGGGACTTGGCTCGGAGGTGCGCTCGCGTGGACGGCGAACGCACTCACGCACTCACGCACTCACGCACTCACGCACTCACGCACTCACGCACTCACGCACTCACGCACTCACGCACCTGTGAGCGCGAGCATCCGCTCCACCGAGGCGCCGGCGGAGGCGGAGCAGACGTAGACTTTCGCCTCGAGCCCCACCGCAGCGCGGTAGTTCGCCGCGACCTCGTCGGCGAAGACGGGGGCGGCTTCGGCGTCCACCAGCGCCACCGCGCAGCCGCCGAAGCCGGCGCCGGTCATCCGAGCGCCGTGGCAGCGGGGGTGTGCGCACGCCAGATCCACGATGGCGTCGAGCTCCGGGCGCGACACCTCGTAGTCGTCGCGGAGGCTGGCGTGGCTCTCGTTCATCAGCCGGCCCACCTCGGCGGCGTCGCCGCGCTCCAGCGCCTCGGCCGCGCGCAGGGTGCGCTCGTTCTCGGTGACCACGTGGCGCGCGCGGTGATAGGTGAGCGGGTCGAGCTGCGCGGCGCGGCGCTCCAGAACGCGCACGGTCACGTCGCGCAGGGCGGGCACGCCCAGCGCCTGCGCGGCCTCGGCGGTGCTGCGGCGGCGCTCGTTGTAGGCGCTGTCCACCAGGCCGCGGCGGGTGGCGGTGTCCAGGATCACCACGGCGGTCCCCGGCGGCAGCGGCACGGCGCGTGTGTCCAGCGAGCGGCAGTCGATCAGCAGCGCGTGCCCCTCCTGCCCCGCGGCCGAGATCATCTGGTCCATCACCCCGCAGTGCACGCCCACCCAGCCGTTCTCGGCCTTCTGCGCCAGCAGCGCCATCTCGCGCGCATCCCAGCTGAAGCTCGACACCGCGCAGAAGGCGCGCGCCGTAGCCAGCTCCATCGCGGCGCTGCTGGAAAGGCCGGCGCCGATCGGCACGTCGCCGGCGGTCACGCCCTCCCACCCGCCCAGGTTGCGGTCCTTCTTCTCCAGCGCCCACGCCATCCCGCGCACGTACTCGATCCACCCGCCCTCCGAGCACCCCAGCTCGGCCAGGCCGAACGAGCGCGACTCGTCGAAGTCGAGCGAGTGCACCGACACGGTCCGGTCGGCGCGCGGCCGCAGCGCGATCCACACGGCACGGTCGATGGCCATGGGAAGCACGAAGCCGTCGTTGTAGTCGGTGTGCTCGCCGATCAGGTTCACGCGCCCCGGCGCGCGCGCCACCCACATCGGTGCCTCGCCGAAGCGTTCGTGGAAGGCGCGCACCACCGCTTCGCGCGGGCCGTTGTCGATGTGCATCGCGGGATCTATGGCTGCAGGGTTGATCGGGTGCTGTCTGCGGGAAACGGGCGCCGGCGCGTGCCGCGGCGGGGCCCTCTCCCCCCGACCCCCTCCCCCAATACTGCCTGGGGGAGGGGGAGAATTTCGCTCGTTCCGCGGCTGAAGTGCGGCGCCGGGCTACGAGTCGCGGGGGCCGTAGCCGTGCGGGTGCGCCTGGTGCCACGCCCACGCGCTCTCGATGATCGAGGTCAGGTCGTGGCGCGGCTCCCACCCCAGCTCGCGCCGGATGCGGTCGCTGGCGGCGACGAGGACCGCGGGGTCACCGGGGCGGCGCGGGCCCACCTCGGCGGGGATCGGGTGGCCGGTGACGGCGCGCGCGGTCTCGATCACCTCGCGCACGCTGAAGCCGCGGCCGTTCCCCAGGTTGTAGGTGCGGCTCCCGCCGTCCAGCGCGTGCAGCGCCCGCACGTGCGCGTCGGCCAGGTCGCTGACGTGGATGTAGTCGCGCACGCAGGTGCCGTCGGGCGTGGGATAGTCGTCGCCGTGGATCATCACCTTCTCGCGCTGGCCCAGCGCCACCTGCATCACCACGGGGATCAGGTGCGTCTCGGGGTCGTGGTACTCGCCCCGGTCGGCCGAGGCGGCGCCGGCGGCGTTGAAGTAGCGCAGCGACGCGTAGCGCATCCCGAACCGGTCGTCCATCCAGTGCAGCATCCGCTCGAGGATGCGCTTGCTCTCGCCGTAGGGGCTGCCGGGGCGGATCTCGGCCTCTTCGTCGATCGGCACCCGGTCGGGGAGGCCGAACAGGTTGGCTGTGGAGGAAAGGATGAAGCGCTTCACCCCGTGCTCCGTCGCGCTCTCCAGCAGGTTCAGCCCGTTGCGTACGTTCTCGCCCAGGTGCAGGAAGGGCTTCTCCATGCTCTCGCCCACCAGCGTCTGCGAGGCGAAGTGGAGGATCCCGTCGGGCCGGTGGCGCGCCATCACCGCGTCGATCGCCGCGCGGTCGGCCAGGTCGGCCGCCACCAGCTCGGCGCGCTCGTCCACCGCCGCCCGGTGCCCCTGCGAGAGGCGGTCGATCACCACCACCTCGTGCCCCGCGTCGGCGAGCTGGCCCACGGCCACGCTCCCCACGTACCCCGCGCCGCCGGTGACCAGGAGCCTCATCGCGCGCCCTCCGTCCGCCGCGGCGTTTCGGGAAGAGCGCGCAGGCGCTCGGCGGCGGTCTCGGGGGTCAGGTCGCGTTGCGGCTCGCCCATCATCTCGTAGCCCACCATGAACTTCTTCACGGTTGCCGAGCGCAGCAGGGGGGGATAGAAGTGCATGTGCAGGTGCCACTCGGGGTGCGCCTCGCCGTCCGTGGGCGCCTGGTGGAGCCCGGCGGAATACGGGAACGAGACGCCGAACAGGTTGTCGTAGCGCGCCGTCAGCCGCTTCAGCAGGTCGGCCAGGCCGTCGCGCCCGGCGTCGTCCAGCGCGGCGACGTCGGCCACGGGCTCGCGGCTGATCACCAGCGTCTCGAACGGCCACACGGCCCAGAAGGGGACGATGGCCACGAAGGCGTCGTTCTCGACGACGAGCCGCTCCCTCGCGCGCAGCTCAAGCTGCAGCACGTCGTCGAGGAGGGTGCGGCGGTGGCGCCCGTAGTACTCGGCCTGCCGCTCCAGCTCGCGCTCGGCCACCATCGGCACCGAGCGCTGCGCCCAGACCTGGCCGTGCGGATGGGGGTTGCTGCACCCCATCATCTCGCCCTTGTTCTCGAAGATCTGCACGTGGCCGATGTCGGGGCGCGCGCCCAGGTCGGCGTACTGCTCGGCCCACACGTCCACCACGCCGCGGATGGCGCCCACCTCCATCTCGGGCAGCGACAGGTCGTGCCGCGGCGAGAAGCAGATCACCCGGGCGATCCCCGTCTCCGTCCGCGCCACCAGGACCCCCTCGTGGTTCACCCAGTCTCCGGGCGCCTCCGCATGCAGCGCGGCGAAGTCGTTGCCGAACACGAAGGTCCCCGCGTAGTCGGGGTTGCGCTCGCCGTTCGCGCGCGTGTTCCCCGGGCACAGGTAGCAGCCGGGGTCGTACGCCGGGCGGCTCTCCGGCGGCAGCTCTTCCACCTGCCCCTGCCACGGGCGCAGCGCCCGGTGCGGCGACACCAGCACCCACTCGCCGGTCAGCGGGTTCAGCCGCCGGTGCGGCGTCTCGCGGAACGTTTCCGACAGGCGCGGGATCGACCCGATGACCCGCTCCTCAGCGCTCACACGCCTCTCCCGACGGCACCCGCAGCGGCACACCCGAGGCGACTGGCTCGCCGAAGTCGGGCGACCCGTCCGCCCGCCAGGTGAAGCGCTGCATGCGGATCACCCGGTTCCAGTTGGGCCCCGTGTCGACCTTGGCGTGGTAGACGATCCAGTCCTCGGTGCCGTCGGGCGACTTGGCGAAGCCGTTGTGCCCGGGGCCGTACACCCCGTTGGCCTGCTGGAAGACGGGGCCGGACTTGGTCCAGCTCGAAGGCTGCATGGGGTCGACGTTCGGCCCGTTCAGGCGCAGCTGGCCCAGCCGGTACGCGGGCGTCCACGACTCGCGGGTGGAGTAGATGATGAAGGTATGCCCGTTGCGCTCCAGCACCTGCGGCCCCTCGTTCAGGTCGAGCCCGTCGGTGGGGTCCACGCGCCGCTCCCAGCTCTCGGTGGGCGCCGAGATCCGCGCGCGGGGGCCGCCCACGGTGTGCGGGTTGGTCATCCGCGCGATGTAGAGGTACTGCGGGGTGCGCGCGACGGGGGTGTTGTTGTCCCAGCCAGACCAGATGCCGTAGAGCTGCCCGTTCAGCCGGTGCACGGTGAAGTCGATGGCCCACACGTCGTCGTCGCGCGTGGCGAGCTGGCCGCCGGTGTCGAGCTGGCCCAGGTCTTCCCACGAGCCGTGCGGGTCGCCGCCGGTGGCGCGCAGCACCCCGGCGCGCTGGTGGATGAACGGCGCGTCCTGCGGCCCCGGCCGGCCGGCGGCGTAGTAGATGTACCAGCGGCCGTCCACGTGGCGGATCTCGGGCGCCCACACGTGCGTCTGGTTCCACCCGCTGGCGGGCGAGGTCCACACCTTCACGCTGTCGCGCATCGGCTGGGTGAGCTTTCTCGACCGGAACACCCAGATGGTGCTAGGTTGGCCGCCTTCCGGGTTCTTCGACTGCGCCATGTAGTACCACCCGTCGCGGAACTCCAGCCACGGATCGGCGCCGCGCGCCACCGGGTTGGTGAAGGTGCACGAGCCCGCGGCCGGGCCCGCCGTCGTCCCCGGCGCGGGGCCCCGCGACACGGGCGGCGGGTCGCACGCCGAGAGCGAAAAGGCCGCCACCAGGGCCGTGACCAGACCACGAGTGCGATTCATCAGATGCATTCCGCTGAGCGTGATCCCGGGCCGGTGAGCTACCGGCCTCTCTTCCCCGAAGCCGCCGACCAGGGCGATCCCTACCTGCTCGCCATCCCCCCCGGCGTGCCGGCGGCGTACCGCTACTACGTGTACGTCACGCGAGACGAGACCAGCGACGGACGCGGCGGCACCGCGTCGGCCGGGGCCTTCCCCGCGTTCGCGTCCCACGACCTGGCCACCTGGACGCCGCTGGGGCCGAGCCTCGAGGGCGATGCGACGCGCTTCGCCTTCTGGGCGCCGTGCGTGCGCTACGTGGCCGGCCTCCCTCGCCCGTACGTGATGCTGTACTCGCACGGCGCGGGCATCGGCGAGCAGGCGCACATCAGCCACCAGATCCGCCGCGCCGACGCCGAGCGCCCCGAGGGCCCGTTCGTGGACAGCGGCCACGTGCTGACGCCAAGCACCGACTTCGCCATCGACGCGGACGTCTACCCGGGCCCCGATGGCGCGCCGCGGATGGCCTACGCCACCGACTTCGTGGACGGCGAGCCGTTCGGCACCGGGATCACGGAAGTCGTGGTGAGCGACGACCTCACCCGCGTCCTCTCGTCCCCCACGCTGCTGGCGCGCCCGTCGGAAGCGTGGCACCTCTTCGACGGCGCGCGGCGGATGCCGTGGAAGCGGATCCCCGGGGTGGACTGGCGCACAAGCACCGTGCGCTGGAGCACCGTCGAGGGGCCGGTCGGCGGCCTCGTGAACCCGCAGGGCCGCCGCGTCTACCTGTACAGCGGCGGCTGCTACTTCGGCTTCTACGCCGTGGGCGCGCTGGTGGAGGACGACACCGGGCGCCTGGTCAACGTGACGCGCGACGATGGGCGCGGCTTCGTCCTCCGCTCCATGCCCGAGCACGGCTTCCACGCCCCCGGCCACTGCTCCTGGTTCCGCGCGGCGGACGGGCGGGAGTGGCTGGTCACCCACGCGCGCTTCGGCTCCGAGACCGCGCCGCGCAACTTCTGCCTGGTCGAGCTGCGCTGGAGCGACGAGGGGCTGCCGTACTGCCCGGCGCCGACGGACATCTAGCCCGCGCTCGAGCCTCTTGATCTTAGCCCGCCCCTGGCCTCTCACCGGCGGCTGAAGCCGCAGCAACAACCACGAGAAGCCTCGCAAACTGCGCGAGGCTGAACTGTCTCGGTTCAGCGCCCCATCCCAATCCGCGGCTGTGCTCGCTGTCCCCAGCATCGCGCCCTCTCCGGCCGCCTTAGGGCGTCCACCTCTCCCGTACCGGGAGAGGTTGCTCGAGAGGCGCCTTCCCTTCTCCCAATCGTCTTAGTGCACCGCGGGACCGGGGCGCGGGTCAGTGGAGGGGGCGCGGTCCACGCGCGGCCAGCCGTCCACGTAGGTCAGGCGGTCGATCAGCATCACCCGGCGCGTGTTGACGTCGTCCGTGGGTTTGGTGCGCGGGCGGCGCGAATCCACGGCGTGGTAGACGATCCAGTCGGTGCCGCGCGCGTCGGTGATCACGGAGTTGTGGCCGGGTGCGTTCCAGTGGCCGCCGCGCTCCAGGATCACGCTGTTGCGCGCGCCGGTCGCCTGGGCCAGCGTCTCGAACGGGCCCGTGGCGCTGCGCGAGCGCGCCACCATCGCCGCGTAGTGCGCGCGCGGGCCGCAGCAGTTGTCGCCCGAGTAGTACAGGTAGTACCAGGGCGCGCGGTACGTGACCCACGCCCCCTCCACCAGCCGCTGGTAGTCGGTGGAGTCGGAGGTCGGCACCACGGGGATCAGGTCGACTACGCTGCTCCCGGGCGCGAACGACACGCGGTCGGCCGCAAGCTCGCGCACCTTGATGGGCCCGAAGCCCGAGCCCCAGTACAGCAGGCGCTTCCCCGTCTGCGGGTCGTCGAAGGCCATCGGGTCGATGTTCACGAAGCTCTGCCCGCACTGCAGCGGCTCGCCGCGGTCGGTGAACGGCCCCTCCGGCCGGCTCGCGGTGGCGACCGCGAGGCAGAGCCCGCGCGTGGTGTCGCTGAGCGCCGCGTCGGGCTTGGCGGAGTAGTACAGGTAGAAGGTGCCGCCGTGCTGCGAGACGTGCGGCGCCCAGAAGTCCTGCGTGCGACTGGCCCACGCCGGCCTGGTGGGCAGCGCGTCACCGATCCGCTCCCAGCGCACCAGGTCGGCCGAGCGTGCCACCTGGATGTTGATGGAGGCGCCGTCGCGCTCGCCCTGCGTGGCGTAGGCGTAGTAGAGCCCGTCGGACGCGCGGATCACCGTCGGATCCGGAAAATCCACGTCCAGCACGGGATTCGTGTACGTGGCACTGTCCGCCGCGGCGTGCGCCGAGCCCGCCGGCACGCGCGACGCGGGTGAAGCGCAGGCGGACAGCGCGATCGCGCCGATGAGCAGGCGGCGGATCATGCCGGGCCTCCCCGACCACCGCGCGTTCCCGCGAAGCCCGGCACCGCGTCGTGCAGCCTCGCGCGGTTTGCGAGGCTTCGTGCGGGGGAACTTGCGAGTGAACTCGCGGCTACAACGGCACGCAGTCCGCCTTCGCGGACTTCCCCGCGCAGGCACCTTCGCGACGAGCCGAGATCAACCCGCAGCCTCGCGCAGTTTGCGAGGCTTCCTGTGGTTGTAGCTCGTGGCTTCAGCCGCCCCTCTCCAAAGCCTGCGGAGCGGCATCCCCTCTGACCCCACGCCGACCCCAGCCTCGCGCGGTTTGCGAGGCTTCGTGCGGTTATAGCCCGCGGCTTCAGCCGCCCCTCCGCAAAGCCTCCGGAGCGGCACGGTGAGGGGGGCATCCCCAGCGCCTCAGTGCGCACGAACGGCGCGGCGCTGCAGGCGGCTCTGCACCACCACCACGCCCAGCAGGAACACGCCGCGCATCACCCCCTGCCACCACGGGGTGATGGTGCCTTCCAGGTTGAACAGGTTGAAGATCACCCCCAGCAGCAGCACGCCCACCACGGTGGAGCCCACACCGCCCTGGCCGCCGCTCAGCAGCGTGCCGCCCACCACCACGGCCGCGATAGCGTCGAGCTCGTAGCCGTTCCCCGCCACCGGCTGCCCGGCGCCCAGGCGCCCAGCCAGCACCACCCCCGCCAGCGCCGCCAGCACCCCGCTGATGGCGTAGGTGGCGATCAGCACGCGGTCCACCTTCAGCCCCAGCAGCCGCGCCGCGTCCTGGTGGTCGCCCGCGGCGTACACGTAGCGGCCGAAGCGCGTGTAGCGCAGCACCACCCAGCCGATCGCGAAGGCGAGCGCCGCCAGCCACACAGGGACGGGAACGCCCAGCATGCGGCCGCGGCCCAGCCACATGAACCCCTCGGCGGCGCGGTCCACCCGCACCGAGTTCTCGCCCGTGAGCCCCAGCGCCACGCCGCGCGCCGCGATCATCATCGCCAGCGTCACGATGAAGGGCTGGATGCGGGCCTTGGTGATCAGCACGCCGTTCAGCGTGCCGAGCAGCGCGCCGGCCAGGAGCCCGCCCGCCACCGCCACCGCCGTTCCCTGCGGCGAGAGCGACGCCGCCACGATCCCCGCCATCGCCAGCACCGAGCCCACCGACAGGTCGATGCCGCCGGTGAGGATCACCATCGTCATCCCCAGCGCCACCATCCCCAGCATGCTGTTCTGCCGCAGCACGTTGAGCAGGTTCTCGGGGGTGAGGAACGCCTCGTAGCGGATGAAGCCGAAGAGGCACACGGCGATCAGCGCCACCACCGCGCCCTGCCGCTGCAGCAGCGAGGCGGCCCGGGCGCGGAGCGCGGGCACGGGCCGCGCGGGCACGCCGCTCCCCGCGCCCGGCGCGTGCGGCTCGGGCCGCCCGGGCGGCACCGCCAGCGCGGGCGAGCCGCCGATCTGTCCCTGGGTGTCCACTAGACCCGTCTCTCGCGCTGAAGGTAGACGGCGAAGAGGATGATGACCGCCTTGAACGCCTGCGCCCACGGATAGGGGATCAGCAGCATGTTGAACGAGGTGGCGATCACCTGCATGATCAGCGCGCCCACCACCGTGCCCGCCAGCGTGGCGCGGCCCCCGCTCAGCAGCGTGCCCCCCACCACCACGGCGGCGATGGCGTCGAGCTCGGCCCCCTGCCCGATGCGCGCGGCGGCGCTGGCGCCCAGCCGGCTGGCCTCCACCAGCCCCGCCAGCCCCGCCAGCGCCCCGCTGATCACGTAGACCGAGACGACGGTGCGGTTGACGGGCACCCCCGCCAGCCGCGCCGCGGGCGCGTTCCCCCCCGCCGCCAGCACGTAGCGGCCGAAGGGGGTGGAGCGCAGGAGGAACACCGCCAGCGCCACCACCACGGCCGCGATCAGCACCTGCACCGGCACGGGGCCGATCACCCCGCGGCCCAGCACCAGGAAGCCGGGGTCGTTTATGGCGAGCAGCGCGCCGTCGCGGTTGATGATCTGCGCCAGGCCGCGCCCCGCCAGCAGCGTGGCCAGCGTGACCACGATCGCCTGCACCTTGAAGTACGAGATGAAGGCGCCGTTCAGCGCCCCCACCGCCATCCCCGCCAGCAGCGCCAGCGGGATGGCGACCATCACCCCGTTCTCCACCGTCACCGCCGCGACGGCCGCCGAGATCGCCATCACGCTGCCGACGGAGAGGTCCACGCCGCCGGTGGCGATCACGTACGTCATCCCCACCGCCACCAGCAGGGTGACGGAGACCTGCGAGAGGACGTTCCAGACGTTGCCGGCGGTGGCGAAGTTGGGGGTGAAGATCGAGTTGGCCACCACCAGCAGGACCAGCGCGACCACCGCGCCGCCGGTGGCCCCCATCCCGCTCCACCACCGCCCCATGCCGCCCGCGCCCGGCGACGGCCGCGCGGCTGCCGTTGCTTCCATCGCTCAGCCCTCCAGGGTGGCGGGGGCCGCGGCCGCGCTTCCCTCGGCCATGGCGTGGATGATGGACTGCTGCGAGATGTCGTCGCCGCGCAGCTCGGCCACGTTCTGCCCGTCGCGCAGCACCACCACGCGCGAGCTTCCCTCCACCAGCTCTTCCAGCTCCGACGAGATCATCAGCACCCCCAGCCCGGTGCCGGCCAGCTCGTTGATCAGCGCCTGGATCTCGGCCTTGGCGCCGATGTCGATCCCCCGCGTGGGCTCGTCGAGGATCAGCAGCGCCGGGTTCATGCACAGCCAGCGCGCCAGCAGCACCTTCTGCTGGTTGCCGCCGGAGAGCTCGCGGATCTTCTGGTCTGCACTGGTGGCCTTGATCCCCAGCCGGCCCATGAAGCGGTCTACGATCTCGCGCTGCTTCGCCCGGTCCACGACGCCAGCGCGGGTGAGCGTGGGGAGCGCGGCCAGGGTCAGGTTCTCGCGGACGGAGAGCTCGGGGATGATCCCCTCGCCCTTGCGGTCTTCGGAGACGAAGGCGATTCCGGCGCCGATGGCGTCGTCGGGGGTGCGCGGGTCGATCCGCTTTCCGTCGAGCTGCAGCGTCCCCTCGTGGGCCGGGTCGGCGCCGAAGATGGCGCGCGCCGTCTCCGTCCGCCCCGAGCCCAGCAGCCCCGCGAGGCCCAGGATCTCGCCCTTGCGCACGTCCAGCGACACGCCGCGCAGCTTCTGCCCGCGGCGAAGCCCCTGCGCGCGCAGCAGCGGGGCCGTCCCTTCCGCCTCGGCCTGGTGCCCGGCGAAGCCGGTGGTGCCCTGGCGCAGCTCGTCGCGGGCCTTGCCCAGCATCAGGCACACCAGGTCGAGCCGTTCCAGCTCCTTTAGGTTGCGGGTGCCCACCAGCTTCCCATCGCGCAACACGGTCACCCGGTCGCACACCGCGTACAGCTCGTCGAAGCGGTGGGAGATGTAGACGATGGCCGTGCCCTGCGCCTGCAGCTGGCGGATCAGGTCGTAGAGGATCGCCACCTCGCGCTCGGCCAGCGAGCTGGTGGGCTCGTCGAGCACCAGCACCTTGGCGCCGAGCGACACGCCGCGCGCGATGGCCACCATCTGCTGCTGCGCGGTGCTGAGCGCGCCCAGCGTAGCCGCGGGGTCGATGGCGAGGCCGAGGCGCTGGAGGAGCTCGGCGGTCTCGGCGTGCATGCGGCCCCAGTCCACCAGCCCCCAGCGGCGCGGCTCGCGGCCCAGCCAAACGTTCTCGGCCACCGTGCGGAAGCTGAGCAGGTGGATCTCCTGGTGCACCGCGATCACGCCGGCGGCCTGCGCGGCGGCGGGGGTGGCGAAGTGGACCGGCTCGCCTTCGAGCCACATCTGCCCGCCGTCGCGGCGGTAGGCGCCGGTCATGATCTTGATCAGCGTGCTCTTCCCCGCGCCGTTCTCGCCCACCAGCGCGTGCACCTCGCCGCGCCGCAGGTCGAAGTTCACGCCGTCCAGCGCCGTCGCGCCCGCGAAGCGCTTGACGATGCCCTCCATGCGGAGGATGGGGTCGGTCATCTCACATCCCGGGCTGGAGGGGGAAGTGCTGGGTGCCAGGTGCTAAGTGCCAGGTGCTAGGTGCCAGGTGCTAGGTGCCAGGTGCCAGGTGCGGGGTACCGGCTCCGGGTGCGCGCCCGGATCGCAGGCGCGGGCCGAGGTCGGAATGTGCGAGTGAACTCGCGGCTACAACGGCACGCAGTCCGCCTTCGCGGACTTCGCGAGCCCGGCCTTTGTGGTGGACCCGCGGTTCCGCACTCAGCACTCAGCACCTAGCACCTAGCACCTAGCACCTTTCAGTATGCGTCCGCCACGAACTGCGCCGCGTTGGTGCGGTCGAAGAAGCGGTCGGTGATCAGCTTCTTGGGCGGGATCTGCTGGCCCTTGCGCACCTGCTCGATGGTCTCGAAGGCGATGGGGCCGAAGCGCGGGTTGCTCTCCACCGTGGCCCCCAGCTCGCCGCGCTGGATCGCCTCGAGCGCCGCGCGCTGGCCGTCGATGGAGACGATCTTCACGTCCGTGCCCGGCTGCCGCCCCGAGGCGCGGAGCGCCTGGATCGCGCCCAGCGCCATCTCGTCGTTGTGCGCGTACACGGCGGTGATCTGCCGGCCCAGCGACTGCGCCACGTTCTGCATCACCCGCTGCCCCTGGGCGCGCGAGAACTCGCCCGTCTGCGACGCCAGGATCTTCATCCCCGGGTGCTGGGCGATCACGTCGCGGAAGCCCTTGGCGCGGTCGGTGGCCACCGAAGAGCCGGGGGTGCCGGTCAGCTCCACGATCCCCGCCTGGCCGCCGGTCTCCTTCACCAGCCACTCGGCCGCGCGGCGGCCCTGCTCCACGAAGTTCGAGCCCAGGAAGGTCACGTAGTCCTCCCCCGGCGTTCCCTCGGCCTCGCGGTCGACCAGGATCACGGGGATGTTCGCGTCCCGGGCGGCCTGCAGCGCCGGCGCCAGCCCCTCGAACTCGCGGGGGGCCAGCAGGATCACGTTCACCCGCCGGGCGATCAGGTCTTCCACGTCGGCCACCTGCTTGGCCGTCTGGTCCTGCGCGTCGGTCACCACCAGCTCGTAGCCGCGCTTGGCCGCCTCGGCCTTCAGGCTGGCGGTCTGCGCCATCCGCCAGGGGTTGTCGTGCCCCATCTGCGAAAAGCCGACGGTCCACTTCTCGGTGCCGGCCCCGCCGGCGTCCGCCGCGCCGCCACCGCCGCCGCCGCTCTCCTTCCGACAGCTCGCCAGCACGGCCAGGGCAAGCACGGGCAGCACGCCCGCGCGCAGGATGGTACGGACCCGGGGAAGCGACATGGGCGGCTCGGGAGGCGAGTGGCAGGATTCCGACGGATCGCGACGGCGGTCCGCGAGAGGAGCCGCGGGCCCGAACTGATCCGAAACGGTTCAGATTGGTTCAGAGACAGTACATTTGCCGGGTACGCGCTGTCAAGCACCTTCTCCCCAACCGTCCACCTGAGCAGAGCGGCCCCCTCCCGTCCGGGTTCCAGCGTTGTCTCACGTCTCCCGCGATCCACCAGTATCTGCAGGCACAACGCGCATTTTCAGGATCGGACGGACAGCGAGAACGCATCTTCCCCTCGACCGGCGAATTTGCACACTGATTGAACATGATGCTTGACAGCCCGGAGGCGCGCCTCTAACCTGAACCCATCCGAACCTGTTCAAAGCAGTTCAGGCGCAGTTCCGCTCCGTTCTGCGGCGCTCAGAAGGTTCGTTCGGCGCCACCGTCTGCCCCACCTCCGGGCTTCCGTCCATGAAGAGCACTCAGGCGACCATCAACGACGTCGCGCGGCTGGCGGGGGTGTCCAAGGCCACCGTCAGCGCGGTGCTCAACGACACCGGCACGGTCAAGCGCTCCACGCGTGACCGGGTGCTCTCGGCCATCGAATCGCTCAACTACCGCAAAAGCGGCCCCGACACGCGCGGCGGCGGAAGCCAGGTGCGCAGCCTGGGGCTGGTGATCAAGGAGATCGACAACCCCTACTACGGCGAGGTGGTCACCGGCGCCCGCGCCGCCGCCGAGCAGGCCGGCTACACCCTGCTGGTGATGAGCTCCGAGGGCGAGCACGACTCGGAGCGCCGCGCGGTGGGGCTGGCGCAGGCCAAGGGCGTGGACGGGCTGATCATCACCCCCGTGCTCGACCAGACGGCCGACCTGTCGCACCTGTTCGAGCTGAAGCGCCGCAACCTGCCGTTCGTGCTGCTGGAAGAGGTGCTGGGGGTGCAGGCGTCGCTGGTGGACGTGGACAACCAGAGCGCCTCGCGGAAGGCCGTCGAGTTCCTGATCGAGCAGGGGCACGCGCGCATCGCGCACTTCGCCGGGCCCGCCTACTCCATGCACACGCAGGAGCGCATCGACGGGGTGCGCCGGGCGTGCAGCGCCAGCCACATCATCTTCGGCGACGACGACGTGGTGCCCGCGGGCGCGCACGCCGAGAACGGCTACCGCGCGGGGCTGGAGTACTTCCGCGGCCGCGACGGGGCCGACCGGCCCACCGCCGTCACCTGCTACAACGACCTGGTGGCGATCGGGCTCTGCCGCGCCCTCACCGAGCTGGGGATCCGCGTTCCCGACGACGTGTCGGTGGTGGGGTTCGACGACATCCAGCTGCTGGAGTACCTCCCGCTGCGCCTGACCTCGGTGCGGATGCCCAAGTTCGAGATGGGCGAGCTGGCCGCGCAGATGCTGATCCGCCACATCGAATCGCGCGAGACACTCCCGCCCCAGAAGGTCTACCTCGAGGCCGAGCTGGTGGTGCGCGATTCCACCCGCTCCGCCACGCAGAAGCCCGCCTCCCGTCCGTCGCGCATCCGCATGTCCACGGCAGCCGCCGGCGACGGCACGGGCGCGTCCGACGGCACCGCCGCCGCCGCGGGCACGGCACGCTCCACCAGCCGCGCCGCGCGATGAGCATGGCCTCGGCCGCGCTCCCCCGTGGGATGATCGGGCAGGCTGCCGCCGCGGCACCGTCGTCCGCTCCGGCGGCGCGGACGGAGCCCGCGTGGCGCCCCGCCCGCGGCCGCCTGACCACGCGGTGGGCGGCGGAGGTGGACCCGCGGAACGTCCTTCCCGAGTACCCGCGCCCGCAGATGGTGCGCACGCGCTGGCAGAACCTGAACGGCGTGTGGGAGCTGGCCCTGCTGGGCGACGACGAAGCCCCGCCCGCGTACGACCAGGCGCTGCCCGAGCGGGTGCTGGTGCCGTTCCCCATCGAGTCGCCGCTCTCCGGCGTGATGCGCCGCGCCACCCGCGCGGTCTACCGCCGCACCTTCGTCGCGCCGGAGCTGGGCGCGGGCGAGCGGCTGCTGCTGCACTTCGGCGCGGTGGACTGGCGGGCGCAGGTCTCCCTGAACGGCCGCGCCGTGGGCGAGCACACCGGGGGCTACACGGGCTTCTCGCTGGACGTGACGGACGCGCTGCGCCCCGCCAGCGTGCAGGAGCTGACGGTGGACGTGTGGGACCCCACCGAGGCGTTCGGCCAGCCGCGCGGCAAGCAGGCGAGCCACCCGGCCGAGGGGCCCGAGCAGGCGCTCTTCTACACGCCCGTCACCGGCATCTGGCAGACGGTGTGGCTGGAGCCCGTCCCCGCCGCCTCGGCCGAGTCGCTGCGCATCGTCCCCGACGTGGCCGGCGGGGCGCTGCGCCTCACCGTCCGCGGCCGCGGGACCACGGGCGGAGAGACGGTGGAGGCGGTGGCGCTGGCGGACGGCCGCGAGGTGGGCCGCGCGACCGGGGCCGTGGGGGCGGAGATCCGCGTCCCCGTCCCCACTCCGCGGCTGTGGGGGCCGGACGATCCCTTCCTGTACGACCTGCGGATCACCCTGCGGCACGAGGGCCACGAGCTGGACCGCGTGGAGAGCTACTTCGGGATGCGCACGGTGAGCCTGGAGCGTGACGAGGCCGGCTTCACCCGCATCGCCCTGAATGGCAAGCCCTGGTTCCACGTCGGTCCCCTGGACCAGGGGTGGTGGCCCGACGGGCTCTACACCGCGCCGACGGACGAAGCGCTGGCCCTCGACGTCGAACGCACGAGGGCGGCCGGGTTCGGCTTCACCCGCAAGCACATCAAGGTGGAGCCCGCGCGCTGGTACCATCACGCCGACCGCCTGGGCCTTCCCGTCTGGCAGGACATGCCCTGCGGGTGGAACGACACCCCCGAGGCGCGCGCGCACTTCGAGCGCGAGCTGCACGAGATGCTGGAGCAGCGGGGAAATCATCCCTCCATCATCCTCTGGGTGCCGTTCAACGAGAAGTGGGGCCAGCCCTCCGTGGAGTGGACGCGCGCGGTGGTCGCCCGGATCCAGGCCGCCGACCCCACCCGGCTGGTGAACGACGCCAGCGGCTGGGAGCACACCGGCGCCGGCCACATCGTGGACGTCCATCGCTACCAGGGCCCGCAGGCGCTCGTCCCTTCCCTGGACAGGGCGACGGTGGTCGGCGAGT